>DAHZZC010000885.1 GCA_027435495.1 Planctomycetales bacterium | reverse complement strand
ATTCCCCTTGGGACCGAGCGGCATGACGACGAACCGGGTCCAGTCGTTGAGTTCGCGCACCAGCAAATGTATTCCTCGAACTGAGAGGCCATCTAAGCCGGCGTCGTAGAAGATCGCACCATAGTGGGCCTCACGTAATCGCTCGACCAGGCCTTGCCAGTCTCTCAGGGCAACTCCTGCCCTCTTCTCCCCCTCGATCGCGATCCCCTTGACAAGAGCGCGAAGCACCCAGATGGCCTCGACCTCCGCACCCTCTTCGATTCGGATCGCTCGGTCGGCTTCTGCAAGGGTCGTCGTTTCACGGATGTCGACGACGGCCAGATACCGATCGTTGCGACCGCCCGGGAGAAAATCGCCCTTGGGCTCGAGCACGTGTCGGGAGAATAGCCGGGGGTGTGTTTGAACCGGGTCCGCGCGCCAGACGAGCACGAGATCGGCCCGGTTCTGGATTTCGCCGAGGGTGCAGGTCACCTCTCCGACCGATTGAAGCGACGCGATTGTCGCGGCCGCCCCGGGAACGTCGAGGCAGCCCCCGATGGACTCGGCAAGCTCGACCGAGGCTCGATGACCCTCGGTGGTGCATTCCTTCAAACCGATCACGAGTGGGCAGGAGGCCCCGGCGAGGATGGCTGCGGCCCGCTCGACAGCGTTCTCAAAAGTCACCGGCTCTCCCTGAATCCAGGAGCCAGGACCATCGACACGGCGTTCCCCGAAGAAATGTGCCTCGCCGATTGAGCAGGCGCCTCGGGCCTCGGCGATCCGGTTCCCTTCCAGGTGCAGCTCGATATCGTCGCAAAAGCATCCACACGCGGTGCAGACGGAGTCAGGCGAGGTCCTGCGATCGTTGACCGTCCGACTCGGGTCCATCTTGCTGCACCCCAATTAGGTTGTCTCTTGTCCGAGCGGTCATCTTACCCCAGTTGCCGCGGCATCGCCACGATGAGGGCCCCGACCGAGCGCTTCCAGGGCTTCGATCGCCTCGCGTGCTACGGACTCGGCGACGACCTCGTTGCCCGCCTCGGTTGTGTGGCAATAATCGATGAAGACCAGACCGGGATGTTCGTCAAATACGCGGCTCAGGTCGTGGAAACGAGGAACATTCCGTAGACCATCCGAGACGCGAACAGCCTCGTAAACCTCTAGGAGGAATGGACGGGCCCAGGCGAGCTTCTCGGCCGCTTCGCTCTCGAAAGGGACGGTCTGCTTCTTCGCAAAAACCATCGGTTGCCAGAAATGGAGTGAATGGAAGCCGAAGCCCCTTCCCAGTTGTTCCACGATCGCAAGGTTGGCCTGGTATCTTCGGACGACCTGATCGACCAGTTCCTGGCGACGACCGGGACCGGGCAAAACCCCTTCGGGCCCCTTCGGATTCAGGAGCCGATGCCCGATCGATTGAGCGAGTCGATACGTCGCGGAATCTCCCACGAGTCGGCCGATCAGGCTGGCCCCGAGGCGAGACGGCGACTGTCGGATGTTGAACTCGGCGCGGCGGTTTCGCTCGTTGGTCGTCAGACCGGCCTCGCCCTCAAGCAGTGCCGATGTGCTCTCGTTCACTCCGTCGTAGAAAATGACCAGGTCGGGATGGTCGCCCGCCTGGAGTGCTCGCACCATCGCGACGACCTCCTGCGTACTGACATAGCCGATCTCCGAAAAGTTGCCCACGATGGCCGGGATCCCGTGCTCATGGATCTTCTGGGCGACGAGCGAAGGGATGGTCCAGTCATCGCGCGCTCCGAATCCCCAGAGCGATGAGCCGCCGAACATCCACACCCGGAACGGCTGGTGATCGGAATCCTTGGTCGGATGCCGGGGCGATTGCCAGGTCCTTCGGAATCCTCGCTCATCGATCGTGATCGTCTGGCCGGCGAAGGAATGCTGGCGGAAGTAGACGTAGGGCTCCCACCGCTCCGAGAGACGCTCGAGTTCGTGGTAGTGTCGGATCGGCCAGGTCGCGCCACCGTATCCCTCGGCGATCACACGCGGATCGGGCATCGTCCCGCCTGCCATCATGTCCTTGACGAAAAAGAGGAAGCAGAGACTTCCTTCAAGCAAGAGGATGGCGAGCAGTGTCAGGCCGACGATGATCCACGCCGATCCCATCCAGCGGAAGGCGCCCCGGGTTCGTCGCAGCAGGATGGTCATGGGGTTGTCTCGGCTTGTCGGCGCCGGAGGTTGGGGATAACGTGGAGCTTGCGATCAAAAAATCTAAGCAAACCAGGCATCGCGGGGCCAGGGCAGTCCTCGTCCCGCGTTTGCCGATTCGGGGCCGAGACGTTGGAAGCGAAAGGCTGCCGAGCGATTGTGCTGGGCTCGACGTCGGGGATCGGGCGTGCCGTGGCCCTCGAACTGGCCGCGGCCGGGGCCGACGTCATGGTTCACGGCCATCGTTCGCGTGAGGCGGCCGAGGAGGTCGCCGAACTGGTCCGACGGCATGGCGTCCGCTCCCATGTCTTGATGGCCGACCTGGCCGATCGAGAGGCTGGCGACGATCTGGTGCAACGGGCCTGGTCCATCTGGGACGGACTTGATGCCTGGCTCCACATCGCAGGTGCCGACACCCTGACAGGGCCCGGTGCCCGGCTCTCATTCGACCAGAAACTGGATCGTCTCTGGGCTGTGGACGTGGCCTCCACCGTCCGCTTGTGTCGATCGGTGGGACGTCTGATGAAGGCGGCCGGCGGTGGTCGCATCGTGACGATGGGCTGGGACCAGGCCGAGACGGGTATGGAGGGCGACTCGGGCGAGCTTTTCGCAGCGACGAAGGGTGCCATCATGGCGTTTACTCGGAGCCTGGCCCTGAGCCTCGCCCCGGAAGTCAGAGTCAACGGCCTCGCCCCGGGCTGGATCCAAACGAGCTGGGGTCAGACGGCCTCGTCGACCTGGCAAGACCGCGTCCTACGCGAGACACCGATGGCCCGATGGGGCAGCCCGGAAGATGTTGCCCGCGTCGCTCGGTTCCTGGCCGGCCCCGGGTCGGGCTTTCTCACCGGGCAGATCCTCCGGGTCAACGGCGGCGCCGTCCGAGGCTAGTCGGGAGCGAACCTGCTCATGTCGGAACGGCCGCGATACCTGTTCGTCACGGGACGGCTCGCTGAATTCGCTCTCCGCGGCGTCCTCGATCGGATGGCCCCAACCGCCGAATTCTCGGCTGAGGTTGCCGTCCTGCCGATCACCGTCGCCGCTCTGATGACACCGAGATGGGTCGCTCGAAACCTCGAAGTCCCGCCCGGAATTGATCGCGTGATTCTCCCTGGACTCTGCACCGGTGACCTGCAACCCGTTCTCGATCGGGCACCAGGAATTCCCGTGGAGCGAGGGCCCGCCGATCTGGGCGACCTGCCCCGATTCCTCTCCCACGACGATCGTCAGGTCGACGATTACGGCGACTATCGGATCGA
>DAHZZC010000884.1 GCA_027435495.1 Planctomycetales bacterium | reverse complement strand
GGCGTGCTGCCAGGAGAGCGGCAGGTCGCGATCCGGATGGAAGTCCATTGGGCTTACCCCTTGCTCAGAACGCTGTCGAGGTTCAGCAGGACGTTGGCAACGGCCGTCCACGAGGCCAGTTCGGCCGCGTCCATCCCGGCCGGGAGGAGGCCGATGGGGTCGGTCGCCAGGGCGGCGGCGGCGGCCGGGTCTTTTTGGTATCGGGCCAGCTCGGCAGCCTGGAGCGAGGCCAACGGTTCGACCTGCTCGGGACGCGCCGGCCGACACTGACAGAGTGCCAGCGCGAAGCGGATCCGGCTCTCGACCGTCGGCCCGCCCTCGCGGACGATCCGGCGCGCCAGGCCCTGCGCCGCTTCGACGTAGACCGGATCATTCAGTGTGACGAACGATTGCAGTGGGGTGTTGGTCCGGATTCGCCGGATGGCGCAGATTTCGCGGCTTGGAGCGTCGAACGCCGACATCGACGGATAGGGGACCGTCCGTCGCCAGAAGACGTAGAGCCCGCGCCGGTATCGGTCCTCGCCCTTGCTGGTCGACCAGTTGCGCTGGCCGTTGAACGCCGCCTGCCAGAGGCCGTCCGGCTGCGGCGGGAAGACGCTCGGCCCGCCCACCTTCCGGCTCAGCAGCCCGGCCAGTTCGAGGGCCTGGTCGCGGACCATCTCTGCCTCGAGTCGGATTCTCGGCATCCGCCCGAGGAGCCGGTTGCGCGGGTCTTTTTCGAGCATTTCCGGCCGCACGCGCGACGCCTGCCGATACGTCGATGACGTGACCATCCACTTCAACAATGCCTTCGTATCCCACCCCGACTCGCGATACCGAACGGCCAGCCAGTCGAGCAGCTCGGGATGGCTGGGCAGATCGCCCTGCGTTCCGAAATCCTCTTCCGAATCCACCAGCCCGACGCCGAAAAGCTGGGCCCAGAACCGATTCACGGCGACGCGGGCTGTCAGCGGGTTCTTCGGGTCGACGAGCCAGCGCGCCAGGCCCATCCGATCGGCCGAGGCGCCGGGCGGGAGCGGGTGAAGCGCCGCCGGGAGACCGGGCGTCACGGTTGGGCCCGGGTCGAGGAAATTTCCCTTGCGAAGGAGGTGGGTGGTCCGCCTTTTATCGGCCGGCAGCTCGACCATGACCGGGACCTTTGGGGCATCGGGCCGCGACTTCTGGAGTGTCGCGACCTCGTCGTTGATCTTCTTCGCCTCATCGGCGGGCGGCTTCTTCTTCAGCCTGGCCTTCAGCTTATTGATTTGATCGTCGATTTCCCGGGCCTTTGCGGCGTCGTCGGGTGAGGCGTAGGCGAGTGTCGGGGCTTCGTCGCCGCGGTCGGAGTCGGCCGTCTGGTTGAAGATCGCGTAGAAGCGATAATATTCTTCTTGGGTGATCGGATCGAACTTGTGGCTATGGCATTTGGCGCAGCCCATGGTCAGACCCATCCAGACCTGGACCGTGGTGTCGACCCGGTCCTTGATCGCGACGACCCGGAATTCCTCGTCGTCGGTGCCGCCCTCGGTGTTGGTCATCGTGTTCCGGTGGAACGCGGTGGCGATCTGGTCGTCGAGGCTCGGGTTCGGCTGGAGGTCGCCGGCGATCTGGAGGAGGGTGAAGCGGTTGTAGGGCAGGTTGCGGTTGAAGGCGTTGATGACCAAGTCGCGATAGGGCCAGATGTCGGGGCGGAGGGGGTCGGAGCCGTATCCGGCCGAGTCGGCGTATCGGGCCAGGTCGAGCCAGAGGCGGGCCCATCGCTCGCCGAAGGCGGGATCATCCAGGAAGCGGTCGACGGCCCGCTCGTAGGCGCCCGGGGCCTGGTCGCGGATGAAGCGGTCGATCTCGGCGGGAGTGGGAGGCAGGCCGCGAAGGTCGAGGCTCGCGCGGCGGATCAGGGTGTAGCGATCGGCCTCGGGCGAGGGCGTCCAGCCCTCGCGATCGAGTCGGTTGAGGATCCAGAAATCGATGCCGTTCCGCGGCCAGCTCGCGTTCTTCACCGGCGGAAGCGGCCGGGCCTCGGGCAGGATCAGCGACCAGTGCCGGGCGTAGGGCGCTCCCTGCTCGACCCATTGCCGGAGGGTCGCGACCTCCGCCGACGAGAGACGCTTGCCCCCCTTGCGCGGGGGCATTCGGAGCGTTTCGTCCTCGGTTTCGAGCCGGGCGATTAGCTCGCTGGAGTCAGGGTCGTCGGGGACGATCGCCACGTCGCCGTTCTTCAGCGGCTTGAGGGCGGCATCGCGGATATCGAGCCGGAGGCCCTTCGCGCGCTTGGCCTCGTCCTGGCCGTGACAGGCGAAACAGTTTTTCGCCAGGATGGGCCGGACATCGCGATTGAAGTCGACCTGGGGCGCTCCCGCGTCGGCATCGATCGCGGTGGCGATCAGGAGGGGGACGATCAGGGCCGTCGAGGCGGCGAGACGTCGGGCGGGCAGATGCATGGGGATCGGCTCCCGCGGGGCAGGCCCCGGGGTAAAGCACCCCGGAGAGTTATCCCGACATTGTCGGATAATGTCGCCGGATACTCAAGTGCCTGCGCCGTTGGGCGCGATCCGCCCACGATCAGCCATCCTGTCGGGTGGCGCCGCGGTTGCCCGCGTAGAAGCCGTAGCGGCCCTGGATCAGCTCGTGGCCCGACTTGAC
>DAHZZC010000883.1 GCA_027435495.1 Planctomycetales bacterium | reverse complement strand
TGCGATCAGGGGACGGCGACGAATGGCCCGGCGACGCCTCCGCCTGCCGCGACCCAGCGCAACAAGGCCATGGGCGACTTCATGATGAAGAATCAGCCGGCCGATAACGCGCAGGGGAGGTAAATCGGTTCTCCGCCACGGTTCGGTTCGACCGCTGCGATGGGATCGGACCGATGGAACCGACCATGAGTCTGGGGCCATTGGTCCACATCCGGAGGCCGCGGAGTCCCTCCCCCCGCGTCGATCCGGAAGCGATTCGTTTATCCTTTCTTTATGCCATTCCCGATGGAGGTTTCCGATGAAGAGGCATGCACGTCGCGGTTTCACCCTGATCGAGTTGCTGGTCGTCATCGCGATCATCGCGGTCCTGATCGCCCTGCTGCTTCCGGCCGTGCAGGCGGCGCGCGAGGCCGCCCGCCGGGCGCAGTGCGTCAACAATCTCAAGCAGATCGGTCTGGGGCTGCACAACTACCACCAGACTTCCAACGTCTTCCCGATGGGCTCAACGCTCCAGCCCAACAACCCGCCGTACACGGTTTACAACTGGAGTTGCTGGAGCGCCCAGGCGCAGATGCTCCCCTACATAGAGCAGGCGCCTCTGTTCAACGCGGCCAACTGGTCGTGGGCGCCTGAGCCGTATTCCGAGCCGACGGCGCGCGACAAGGGCTATGCCTCGCTCGGCGGCTACATCAACATGACCGTGTACAACACGAAGATCAGTTCGTTCCTCTGCCCGTCGGACCCGAACGCCGGGCCGGTCAACAACAACAGCTACCACATGAGCGTCGGGACGACGACCTTCAACACCGGCCAGCACATGCCGGCGAGCACGGGCGTCTTCGGCATGACGTGGAGCTACGGCATCTCGGACATTACCGACGGAACCTCCAACACCATCGCCGCCGCCGAGGCCAAGTGCGGCAACGGCAACGCCAGCCCGGGCGGCCCGGCCCCCGGCAACGGCACGATGTCGAGCGTCGGTAATGCCGCCAACAAGTTCGACGTCAGCCAGATCGCCTACAACCTGGTGACCGCCGACCTTCAGAATTGCAGCCTCTCGTTCCAGACCCTCTTCCTGGCCGACGACCGCGGCTATCGCTGGGGCGCAGGCATGATGGGCTACACGCTCTTCAATACCGTCGTCCCTCCCAACGGCGGCGGCCAGTACACCTGGAATAGCTGTCGGGTCGGCTGCTGCCAGCAGGCCCAGGCGGCGCACTATCTGCCCGCCTCGAGCTGGCATGCCGGCGGCGTGAATGCCCTGGCGGCCGACGGTAGTGTCAAGTTCATCAAGAACTCCGTCAGCTACCAGACCTGGATGGCGCTGGGCACCCGAGGCAACGGCGAGGTCCTCTCCGCCGACAGTTATTGATCGAATCGGATCGATGGCAAATCGTCCGACGACCGACGAGCCGGGTGGTGCAAGGCCACCCGGCTCGTTTTGTCAGGCTTCGCCTTTTCCCCCGGCGCTGCCCGGAGACCCGGCCGTCGCGAGAGGAAGGCCTCCGGATTCCGCACCTCAGCAAGAGTCCAGATGCCGGCCCTCGGTCGAGGTCGATGACCTGGCGTGGCAGGATTCGTGAGGTTGGCCGCTTCAAAGGAGAGACGTCGACGGCCCGTCGCCTCGCCTTGTCTCGGAGCCCGCCCTGCGCGACTCGATCTGGAAGTAAAGGTAATGAAGCCGATTGGCGAAGCGGTAGCAGCCGGCGCCTGACTCCGGATCCGGGACGATGACGCCGAGGTCTTTCAGACGATTCAGGAAGTTGTCGAGCACCTTCCGATCGTCGGGACCAGGACGTTGGGTGAGGTCCGCCCTCCGGAAATGGAAGCCGAAGGGATTACTGGCGATCTGCCGAAGGATCGAGCGGTATCGGGGCGATCCGAGAGCATCGATGACCTTCGGCTGAAGGAATTTCGAGCCAATGATCTGAACGGCCTGATGGATACCGCTGCGGGCGTCCGGGTCGGAGATGGTCGGCGTCGCGGCGACGCGCCAGACGGCGTCGCCAATCTCGTGGCCGATGACGGGGAGCCCGCCGGTGTAGCTGACCATCCGTTTGAGGGCTGCGGGGGCGACGGTGGCCGAGGCGTTCCGAAAGGTTTTGGTGTAGAACTGGCCGGTTTCCTCGGCGTCCCAGGGACGGATCTCCGTCAGGTCAAAGACGCGGTCCAGTGAGGGCTGCAACGCCAGCAGACCCTATCGCCGTTCCTCCAGACCGACGATCAGCAGGCAGAGGTTGAGGCCCTCCGGGCCGGGTCGCGATCTCGTCGACCGTGCTTTTGAGCCAGTTGGCGAACTCCGCGGAATCGGCCAGACCGTTGATGTCATCAAGGATCAGCAGAAAAGCCTTGCGCTCGCCCTTGAGCTGCGAGAGGAGGCGACGAATCGTCGGGACGAACTCGTGCATCAACTGCTGAAGGTCGTTCTGGGTGAGTTTCAACTGGACCGATATTCCGAAGAGTCCGACCTCTTCGATACGCTTGCCAAAGAAGTCTTTCAGCTTGCCGTACCAGGGCTTCTCGACGTTCTCCTTCAGTAGCCTGTCCAGCGTGCGCCGGATCATGTCAGGGACATCCTTTGCCCCGCCAAGGAAGACGTGGGCGCCGGCGACGCGATCGTCCTTCTCCGAGAGATGTCGGACGAACGAGACGAGAGACGTCTTGCCGATCCCGCGCTCGCCGGTCACAAAGCCAATCTTGAACTTTCCCCGGGCGGCGGCCTGCACCAGGCTCCTGAGTCGTTCGATCTCCTGAACCCGTCCCACGAAGAACTCAATGGGAACCGGCTGGCCTGGCGTGAACAGGCTCGACTCCGGGCTCATCCCGCTCCTCCTGATCGTCGGAAGGGCACATCGGCGCCGCAAGGCCGTGATTCGACCGGGCACGGCAATCATCGCCCCGCTGAGAGGGTGCATCGTCCCGCGGACCGATCGGGCTTAAGGCGGAATCCTGGTCCGGCCCCGGACGCTGCTTGTTCCTCATGATAAACCACTCGCTGGGAAAACTCTCCCGCTTGATCGGGATCTCGGGAACGGGACCACACCGCCCGCTGGGCCCTGGCAGGCCCGCAATCCCCGGGCCAGGCCGCCCCGCCGGGTTTCGCCGCGGTCGCCCGTCCGGTAAGATGCAATCACCGCGCGGGGCGATCGGACCGTACGGAGCCTAGATACGTATCGATAAATAAGGTTCTGAATAAACTCCGAAGGAAAATAACATGGATCGGGAAGAGCGGTTGGTCCCGGGGATTCGGGGTGTCCGTGGCGTGATCGGGGTTGGGCCGGGACGCGTCGGGGCCGGAATCGAGCCGGCCGTTTCTCCGGCCCTGGAGAAGCTTGCCGAGCTGGTCCGCCAGGCCGAGGCCAAGACCCGGGCCCGAAAGATTGAGGGAGAAACGCAGCACGCCGCCGAGCAGTTCCGCGCCGCCGAGCTTCGGGCCCGCAAGGCCGTCGAACGGTTCCGCGTCGGCCGTCCGGCCAGCCTCCGGGCGCTCGAACAGGCCGACCACGACGAGCAACTGCTGAAAGACCTGATGCGCAAGCTGGCGCAGTTCAAGTCGTCGCTCAACTCGGAGACCGACGCCGAGCGTCTCATCGAAACCTCGCGCGCCGAGATCGAAAACGCCAGACGACGCGCCCGCGCCGATCTGGAAGATGTGGGCCGCGATGTCGAGGAGGCCCGCCGCGACCTTCGGACCGCCACCGACGCCTACCGCAACCTCCGCCGCGAGATCGACCGGTTACAGCCCGAGCTGGCCGAGCAGTTCGCCGTCGAGGACCGGCTCCTCTGGGACGCTGAGGCCCACTTCCCCGGCGGCCAGTTGCAGCTCCTGGCCCACGAGGTCGACGCCGGAATGACCGCCTTCGGCGCGCTCGGCAAGCTCGAACAGTACGCCCGGCTCAAGGTCTGGATCGGACGGTTCCGGCACTACCAGGCCGCCCACGACCGCGATGCCGAGATGACCGAGGAATTGCAGGCCCTTTCGCACCGCGTCTTCCACCAGCTCAAGTTTCTCTCGCGAACCTATGAGCCCGGCTACATCGAAGCCTTCCGCCAGGACTTCTCCACCGACTGGGCCGCCTACGTCGCCGAGGCCCAGGAGCAGCTCATCCAGGCCGTCGAGAACAGTCGGCGGGCCCGAGACACCTCCGACTCCCGCGATCGCGACCGCTCCTCGACGACCGTCTCCCGGGTCGTCCCGCATCCCTCGGCCTCGCTCTCCGTCCCCCGCGGCGGAACGGCCTCCCTCGCCGAACTTCGCTCGCTCGTCGCCCGTGCCCGGCTCCCCGAGGAGGGCCTCGACGAGTTCCTCGACATCCTCAAGCAGACTGTTGAGGACGTCGGTCCAAGCCACCCCGAACTCCTCCGGCTCGCCCTCCCGTTCCGCGAGCACATCGCCGGAGAAAACGGCCTCGACATCCTGCGCAGAACCCTCGAAGGAATCCAGGCTCGACGCGATCAGGCCACCCTCCGCGACGACAACCTCGATGACGACGACGACCACACCGACGAGGAC
>DAHZZC010000882.1 GCA_027435495.1 Planctomycetales bacterium | reverse complement strand
GATCAGAGTGAGCGGGACTGCCAGATTGGCCGCTGAGATCACGGTCCACTTCCCGGTTCCCTTCTGGCCGGCGGCGTCGAGGATCAGGTCGATCATCGGCTGGCCGGACTCCGGGTCCTTATAACCCAGGATGTCGCGGGTGATCTCGATCAGGTAGCTGTCAAGCGGGCCGGTGTTCCAGCGCGCGAAGACCTCGTGGATCGCGTCGGGCTCCATGCCGAGCGACTCGCGCAGCAAATGATAGGCCTCGCAGATGAGCTGCATGTCGCCGTACTCGATGCCGTTGTGCACCATCTTAACGTAGTGCCCGGCGCCCTCGGGGCCGACCCAATCGCAACAGGGGGTCCCGTCGGCGACCTTCGCGGCGATCGCCTGGAAGATCGGCTTGACGTGCGGCCAGGCCTGGGGATTCCCGCCCGGCATGATCGACGGGCCCTTCAGCGCCCCTTCCTCACCGCCCGAGACTCCGGTCCCGATGAAGAGCAGACCCTTCGCGGCCAGTTCGCGAGTCCGACGGGTCGAGTCTTCCTGCTCGGAGTTTCCGCCGTCAATCAGGATATCGCCGGGCTCCAGCAGCGGCGCGACCTCATCGATCACGGCGTCGACGGCCTTACCCGCCTTGACCATGATCATGACCTTACGCGGCCGCTTCAGAGCCCCGACCAGATCCTCAACGGTGTGGGTGCCGATGATCTTCTTCCCCTTCGCCCGTCCCTCCACGAAGGCATCGACCTTCGACGTGGTCCGGTTGAAGACCGCGACGGTGAAGCCGTGACTCTCCATGTTCAGGACGAGGTTCTCGCCCATCACCGCCAGGCCGACCAGTCCGATGTCGGCACCCTGAGTCCCCGTCGCCATTTCTGATCGTCCCCAGTTCCTGAAAGAGAAGTGTTTGTGCCCCATCGCATGGGGATTGTAGCATCCCGTCGTCCCACTGACGACATCCCAGGCGAGGGCTCGCCAAAAACCGCTCAAGAACTCGGTCTCGACACCGCTTCCGTTTCCGTCAGCCGAACCGCCAGGTCGGACGATCGGGAAGCCGCTCGAGGAACGAGGTGACTCGCTCGCTCATGTAGTCGCCTGCAAAGGTCCCGGCGAAGAATCGCGGCAGAGCCTGCTCGAAGAACCGCTCCCAGGAGGCGTCCTCATCACCGGGCTCGATCGGGTAAAAGAGGGCGCCTACCGACCTCGCCGCTTCCAGATCCGCCGGAGCGTCGCCAACCATCAACATCCGATCACCCGGATAGCGTCCGCTCGCTGCTCTCGCCAGAACGGACCTCTTGTTCCCCATCTCCTGGCCCGCGATCGTCGCGATCAGGGGACGCAGTCCTTGCTCCTCCCACTCCCGCTCCAGCGCCTCGCCGGGGGTCGCCGAGACAACGATGGCATCGGCATGTCCCTGCATGCTCGCGAGCGACTCACGGACGAACGGAAATGGTGGGACCTCGCGGACGATCTCGGCAATCGATCGGTTCACGGCTTCGCTCCATTCCAGCGCCGCCACCAGGTCGGGATCGCCCGAGGCCGCCACCTCCGCTGCCAAAGCGGGATTCGACATCGGCGTCCCCCGCGCCAACCATCCCCGCAGTCCACCGAGCGCCGGAATCTTCGGCCGACGCCGGACGACCTCAGGCCGCTCCAGCAACAGATCCATCGTCATGACCAGCCCCGGAAACCGATTGAGCCCCCGGTGTTTCGAATAGAGGTTGATGTATTCGGCGACTTCCCGGACGTACTTGGAAATCGATGCCAGGCCATACGATCGAATGATGTTCGGGATGAAGCACTCCTTGTGCTTCGTTTCCATTGTGTCAAACACGCACCCATCGCTGTCGATGGCAATGAAGAAGTCATGCTGCGGAGTGAATCCCGGGAGGGCCGGGCCTGGATTGGCCGGAACGCTCATACGTGGTTCCTGGGGCAGGTTCGAGACGTGGAGTGTTTCGGCTGCATGGTAGTGGTCCTTCGGGGGGATGTCCAGAGATCGATGGCGGACACCCGGGTGCAGTGGACCTTGCCGGGCTCGATTGAGAGGGTCCGAGGTTTGTGGTATCGTGAGGAGCACCTGTGGTGGTGGGCGATCGGGTCTCCTTGAACCTCTCGCGACCCGGCGTCCTCGGTCTGCCCGGCGCGAAGTGGTCGGCGCCGCCATTCTCTCCGGGGAGTCGAATCTCATGGCGAGCTCCGAGCGTCCGAGGTCGGCCGAGAGTGTGCCGCTCGACTTGCTCCCCGTGATTCGGAGTTCGGGAGTCCTGACGGACCGGCAGCTCCAGGAGATCCGGGCCAAGGTAATCCAGGGAGATTATCCCTTCGATACGGTTGACCTGGCCGAGCGATTGGTCAAGGAAGGCATCCTCACGACCTATCAGGCGCGCAAGTTCCTCAACAACAAGCCCCACGGGCTGATCGTCGGGCGGTACATCATCCTGGATCGAATCGGGTCGGGATCGATGGGGCGGGTCTACAAGGCACGGCACCCGATGATGGATCGGGTGGTGGCGCTGAAGATCATTTCTCCGGAGATCGCCTCGAACGAAAGGGTGGTCGCGCGGTTCCAGCGTGAGATGAAACTGGTCGGCCGGCTCGACCATCCGAACGTGGTCCGGGCCTTCGACGCCGACCAGTTCCAGCGCGTCCTGTACATCGTGATGGAGTATGTCGCGGGGATGAGCCTGGGGGAGCGGCTCAAGAAGGGTCCGATCCCGCCAATGGAGATGGTCGAATACGCCGCACAGGCGGCGATGGGCCTGGCTCACGCGCACGAACAGGGGATCGTCCACCGTGACATCAAGCCATCGAATATCCTGCTGGGCCGCGACGGTCGGGTGAAGATTCTGGATCTGGGTCTCGGCGTGCTGATGGAGGCCGACCCCAGTTCGTCGTTCGCGACGGCCGACGGGATCGCGGTCGGGACGGTGGATTACATGTCGCCCGAGCAGGCCTGCGGCCGGGATGTCGACGGACGGAGCGACGTCTTCGGGCTCGGCTGTGCCATGTACCACATGATGACGGGCCGGCTCCCGTTTCCGGGCTCGTCACCGATCGAGCGGTTGGGGAAGCGGTTGAGCGGCCGTCATGTCCCGATCACCGAGCACCTGCCCGACCTGCCCCCCAATCTCGTCCGGCTCATCGACAGGATGATGGCGCACAAGCCAAACGAACGGTTCGCGTCGGCGGCCGAGGCGGCGAAGGCCCTTGAGGAGATTGTCCGTCCCCAGCCCGCCCCGGCTTCGCCGAACGTCCCTGCGCCGAAGTCAGCAACCATCGTGACCGGCCCCGTGACGACCCCTCCGACCCCGGAGATCATTCACGTCGAGCCCGAATACCCGGCCTGGTTCGCCCCACTCGCCCGGCTCGCCGAACAACGACCCATCGTCGCCATGACCGCCATCGCCTCGACCCTCTTCCTGACCTTCGTGGCTGGTGCCCTGCTCGGTCGGATGTTCTGATGGGTTTTGTGATCGCGCGTGCCGGGTGATTCCCTTTGAGCCCGACACGGCTCCGCGTCAGCGATTTCTGAGTGCATCCTCGATCTGTCCGCCAATGACAAGGATTCACCACGGTGAGAACTCTCTTGAAAGGCCTTTCCCGCCAAATTGGACTGGCGGCCGGTCTGGCCCTGATGTGGGTTGGGAATTCGCCCGGTCTCGCGGCCGATAAAACGACTCCTCAGAACGCGGAGATGGCCGGTTACCTGCTCGTTCCGCACAGCAAGGTCCCGGAACAATTCGATGCCGGATTCTCGATGTACGTCGCGGCCTGGCCGCTCCTGAAAAACTACCCTGGGCAGGATTTCCAGAGCGGTCTGTTCGGCACCTGGATGTTCGCCAAGCACGACGAGCCGAGACCGAAGAATTTCTACTCCGACATCGAGGGAGGGCTTGGCTGGTGGCGGGACACTCGGTTCGCCACCGAAACGCCCAAGTTCATCATGGGCGGGGTCGCGCTGAACTTCAGCGAGTGGGCCAACGGTCCGGGCGCAGGCAAGGGCCGCGACTGGAAGAATCCGAAAGGTCATTACGCCATCGCCCAGCTCAGCCCCTGGGTCCTTTGGCCGCCCGACGGCCTCAATCTCAAGCAGGGGACATCCGGAGAACTCTTCGGTTACGGCTATCTTCCGCTCCCGCTCACCGAGCCCAGGAAAACCACCGCGGGCAAGAACGTGTCGACCGGCAACCAATGCTGGACCCTCTTCCTCGGCACCGGTAACTTCAAGGGGCCCGTCGCGTTCTTCCTTCCGTACTTCTGGTCGAAGCCAACCGTTGAGAATTCGAAGTTCAGCGGCCAGTTTCTCGACAGCCGTCCGTCCGATCCGAACAGGGCGGTGCAGATGGAGACCCAGCACATCCCCGCCTACACCGCCAGGGACGCGAAGGGCAACACCTATGCCCGGGTCGCCCCCACTCGCTTCCCCGGCCGACCGAGAGGGAATTCGCCGCTGCTTCACCGGATCACCTCATACAGCAAGGCCGCGCTCTGGAACAAGGTGCAAGCCTGGTTCGACGGCGGACCAGTGGCCTCCGGCGCCATCGACCTCGCCGCCGCCGGTGTCGCGACCTTCGACGGCAAGGGCGGCGCGACCTGGCGGATTTATCCCCTCAACGCCGAGCGGGACCACAAGTCGCCCATCGACTGGGGCTCGTTCGCCAGGCCCGTTGCGCTCAATGAGACGACTTACGGCTACAGTTGGAGGCAGACATCAGCGACCGACAACGGAGCACTCGTTACCCTGCCCGAATACTTCCGACAGGATCCGACCACAGGGCGCTGGGTGGTCGTCAACGAGAAAGATGTGCCGACCGAAACCGGCCTGGCGAACGTGACCTTCCCGAAACGGCGAGGGCCTGACCGGAGACCCTACGTCACCCCGGACGATCCGAGAAGCTCCTGGAAGACCCCCGGGCCAGTCGCCGGGCCGTTTGAGGCGAAGCTCGGTGACGGCAGCGTGGCGACCTATTCCTGGTATCGGTTCGCCGATCAGCCTGCCTTGCTGAACGCTGACATGACCGCCGACGAGCGCGAGCGCCTCCAGAAACGGGTGGAGATGTTGCACAGAGCGTGGACCCGGGACCGCGAGTACCTGCCGCCGCCCCGCGTCGGAAAACTCGCGGACCTCGATCCCGCCGTGATCGTCACGCCCCCAAAGGGCCTGGAAGTCGGTTATGTACCGATCGTCACGCGGCAGGCCGTCCAGGACTGAACCCGCCCTCGGGCGCTCCGAGAAAGACCGGTGCGCTGGACCTTTGTCCGCGAGGCGACCCGGCCCAGGGTTCCTTCACGACCGTCGTGCGATGGTGCCTCTCCACTCGCCGAAGAGGGCACGAAGGGCCGGCAACAACTCCGGAAAGCGGAACCGATAGCCGAGCGCCATCGCCTTCGAGGGCACCACCTTCTGACCGGTCGTGATGACCTCGGCCACGCCGCCGAACATCAGGTGGAGCAGGGCATCGGGGGGGCCGACTGGAACGAAGAACCGCCAGGGCGTGAATGGATTTCGCAGGGCCTCGGTCAGTCTCCGGGCGAACTCGGCGTTTCGGACCGGGTTGGGTGAGGTCCCGTTGATCGGCCCGGACGCTTCGGGATTCTCCAGCACCAGCCGGAGAATCCCGACGATGTCGTCGATGTGAATCCAGCTCATCCACTGCTGGCCCTTCGCCGCACCGAGCCGTCCACCGCTGCCGATCGGGGCGCCTGGACCGATCTTGAAGATCGGCGCCATGACCTTCAACGCCCCTTCCTCGCGCGAGAGGACAATCCCGGTCCGGAGAATCGCGAGCCGGACGCCCAATCCTTCCACCGCGGCGGCGGCCTGCTCCGACTCCTTGCAGACGCCCGCCAGGAAGTCCGAGCCGGCCGGAGCGGTTTCGTCCAGCTCCTCGTCCCCATGCGGGCCGTAATACCCGATCGCCGAGCCCTGAACCAGCACCCTCGGCTTCGTCCTCGCTTGCCGGATCGCCGACGCCACTTGCTCGGCCGACCGGACCCGGCTCTCCCGGATCTTCGCCCGAACCTCGCGGTTCCATCGCTCGGCGAAGACACTGTGCCCGGCGAGGTTCACGACGGCGTCGCAGCCCTCCACCTCCTCCTGCCAGCGTCCCGTCGCGGTCGGATCGCCCTCGACGACCTGATACGCCCACATCGCCGGATCACGACGGACCGCCTCGGCCCGACGCGAGAGGATCACCGCCCGGTGCCCCGACTCAATGAGCGACTGGGCCAGGTTGCGCCCGATGAGCCCCGATCCACCCGTGATGAAAATCCGCATCCCTTTGTCCCCGGCCCCAGCTGCGTCCGACTCGTTCCCGATCCGAAAGCATGGGGCGCGACCCACATCATCGTCAAGGCCGGCTCCTCCTCACCTACACCAGGTAAATGCCGGCCAAGACGGATGCGTTGCATTTTCAGAACAAACTTGTGTTGCCCATTGCAGGTCATTAGTGTCATTCTAGTCGTTGATCCGCCATCACCTGGTTGTTTGGCGGGATCGACAGCGATTTTTCGCGGTTATCGACGGGTGAAATAAGCCCCCATGAGGGACGTCTCCTCACGGATACTCGCGAAGCGAGTTGTGAATTTTCTTCACCGTGTTGTTTCCTGGCAACACCGGCCACACCACGCCGTGTGCGACCGGTCTCTTCGGAGCTGATCATGAAAAGCATTCGGACAACCCTCCTCTTCGCGGCGGCGATGCTCGGCGCCACTTATGCCTCGGCCCGTGCCGATCTCGTGGTCTACGCGACGGCCAGCTCCTCGAGTACCTCGATCTTCGGAACACTCGACCTGACCAGTGGTCAATTCCACGAGATCGCAGATTTTTCAAGTCAAAATATTCACGTACAGTCGCTTTCGGTTGGCCCGGGAAGCTTGCTGTATGCCTCGGATCAGAATAGCGGAAATCTTTACACCATCTCGACCTCCGGCCAGACCAACCAGTATGGCACTGTCAATGTGCCCGGTGCTCTCTGGGGCCTCACCTACGACCCGGGAGTCGGATTCTACGGAATCAATCCCCATCATGGTGTAGCAAATGGAAATATCCTGCTCGAAACCATTAACAACGGCGGAACCACGATCACGCCGGCCAGTAACCCCGTAGGGACCACCGCGAATCTTAACTACGCCAGCGGCGGCCTCGTTCTCGGATCAAACAATAACTTATATGGAAACTTCTATATGTATAGTACGGGGAAACTCGACTTGTACCAGATCAATCCGACCACGGGCATGGGAACAGTGGTCGGGACGAGTGGACTCGGAACCGCTGGCAATGACAACCTGGCCCTGGTGAACGCCGGTGGCACAATTTACGGCGTCGATACATTGTCGCAGGCAGGATCGAGTGATGGTATTCATATTTACACCGTCGACACCACGTCCGGGACGGCAACCGACACGGGCGTCACTGTGACCGGCCTTCAGAATGGTTATACGATCGATACCGTTGCGGGACTGGCCGTCCCCGAGCCCGGGTCTTGGATTCTCGGCCTGATCGGCATGAGTGCCGGGCTTACCTACGCGGGATGCCGGCGTCGGGCGTCCTGATCGCATGGGATGGTAGCGACTTTCCATCTTGCACCGGCCCGTCGCCTCGAATGGACGCCAGAGGCGTAGCGGGTGCTCGGGCCGGCTTTTTGGGGGAGCGGGTGAGCTGGTCTTCCTCCATCAGGAGCAAGAGTCGTTGTCCGGTGACCTCGGCCCAGAGTTCGGCCCCGACCGCTGAGAAATGACCGTCCTTGAGCTTCCAGTTGAAGAGGAAGCCCAGCTCTGGCGGCTCTCGGCCCTCGCGGCGGTCGGCATTCCGGGCTCGAAGGTCCTGGTCGAGGAAGGAGTCCATGGGGTCGAGAACATGAGAGCTGTTGCATTCCAGCAGGTTGATCAGCTTACCCGGGTAGTTCCCTGACATGCGCCTCTTGAAGAAGGGATATTCGAACGGCTCGGTGACGTAGAGGTAAGTGTATTCACGCTTCGAGCAGAATTCCCGGATCTCCTCGAGCCAGTAGGCGCACTCATACCAGTCTCCGGCACCGGAGCTCACCGCGTCGAATTCCGAACCGCAATCGTTGGCGAAGCAGCTTACAATCACAGCGTCTGGCTGGAATCGGTCGGCGAATTTAACCAGTGCCGCATGATATTGTTCGGGCGAGTAGCCCATCACTCCGGTGTTCAGAACAGAGACGCGCTGGTGGGTCATCCGTTCCAGATATCGGCGCAGGCATTCGGGGGGCGTCTCATCATCGCCGATGAACATCCCCTGCATGTAGGAATCCCCGAGGACCATGATTCGAAGTGGGGCGTCGACGTCGGGTTCGGGCCCGCGTAGGCCCCATGAGTTGGTCGTCTGGCGCGAGGTCTCCACGGCGATCGCGGTTGTCCCCTTGATCGCCTCGGCGAGTTCTGGGGTGTCGGGCACCAGGTAGAAGGCCATCGCCCCGGCCAGCGTGTTCAATTGGGTCAGCCAGATCGATTTGTAATTCGGCCGGAGCCGATACGATCGACCTTCGTCATCGGCCTCGTACACCTTGGACGAAAGCAGGAAAGTCCAGTTGTAATTCCCCCAGCGGACCAGGGCATGGTCAGGGTCCATCCCGGCGTACCGCAGGACGCGCTGGAAGTTCGGATCGCAACTCTCGTAGAACTTCCGGATCGGCGGCATCGTGCGTTCGATCCCCAGCCGACGATAGTTGGCCCACTGTTGCTTGAGCTCGGCTCGGCTGTTCTCCAGGCCGAGGGCTCGCTTGGCCAGGCCGGATGTTCGCGTCTCGAGGCTGGCAGCCAGGTATCGGCCCCAGGGGAAGAATCGGAGGACGCTGAATATCAGAAACGCGGTCGCGAGAATAATGCCAAGCTTGAACCGCCGCTCCCGATGCTCCCGCCGCTCGACGAAAGCGAAGACCCGCTGCCGATGGCCTCGCCCGATCCGGGAGAGCCTCCTGAGGACTCGACGCAAGGTTGGCATGACAGTCCTTCGCTCGGTGGATTCGGGTTGAGTACGCCGATCGGATGCCATCGCGCGATTCAATGGCCCCGGCTGTCGGCGGGCCGACGAGCGCCGACCCGACGGGCCCAGCTCTGCCAGAGGTCTTCCATTTCGCGAACGCGTTCCGGTTGGGCTCCGGCAAGATCGCGGGTCTCGGTGGCGTCCTGGTCGAGGTGATAGAGTTCCCAGGGCCCGCCGCGACGAGCCACCAGTTTCCATCCGCTCGCGATCACCGCCCGTCCGCCCTCGTGCTCGAAGAAAAGGGGCCGAGGTTGGATGGTTTCCTGGCCGCGGAGGATCGCGACGAGGCTCTGTCCTTCGACTGGCCGGATGCGGTGCCCCTCGAACGTTTTTGGATAGGCGGCTCCGGCCAGTTCCAGGCAGGTCGGCATGAGATCGATCACGTGGCCGATCCGGTCGGTCGTCGATCCGGGGCGAGGGATCGGGCCCGCCGGCCATCGGATGATCATCGGGGTATGGCAACCCCCCTCGAACGACTCGGCCTTCCAGTACCGGAACGGCGTGTTCGCCGCGTTGGCCCATCGCGAGCCGATATAGCCCCAGGTTGTCTCCGGGCCCGGGTCGAACCGCCCCCGGTACTGGATCGGACGGCCCTCGCGAGTGGTCGAGGCGCGGTCGAAGCCGGGGTCCCGGTAGCGCTCGGGCGAGGCGCCGTTGTCGGCCAGGAGGAAGATCGCGGTGTTCTCCAACTGTCCTGTTGTGCGGAGCGACTCGATCATCGCTCCGACCCCCTGATCGATTCGATCGACCATCGCCGCGTGGACGGCCATCAGGGCGGATTCGTGCGCGCGGTCCTCGGGGCCGAGCGCGTCCCAGTCGGGCCCGTGGCCCATCAGGGCGGGCAGGGGATATCGCTTGGGATCGATCAACCCCCGTTCGATTTGCCGTCGATAGCGATCACGACGCATCGCGTGCCAGCCGTCGCGATAGGTGTTCCGATATCGGGCGATGTCCTCGGGTCGGGCATGCAGGGGCCAGTGCGGGGCACAATGAGCGACGTAGAGGAAGAATGGCTGGTCCGCGGTCGCCATCGCTCGGATGTAGTCGACCGATTTCGCCGTGATGGCGTCGGTGAGGTAAAAATCCTCGGGGACTTCCGGGACAGATTGGGTCCCCTCAACGAGTGAGAAGGGATCGAAGTAATCGACCACGCCCCAGATCGGTCCGAAATGCCGGTCGAATCCCCGGGCGACGGGATAGGTGTCGAGTCGCGCGAACGGGCGATCGCGATCCGCCCGATGATTGAGCCAGGCGAAGTGCTCGGGACCTGACGGATTCCCCTTGAGCGGGGCCGTCTCCGAGAGGTGCCACTTGCCGGCCATCGCGGTCTGATAGCCGTGGGAGCGGAGCAATTCGGCGATCGTGGCGCCGTCGTGGGTGAGGGTTCGCCCGTTCAGATCCAGGCCGACCTGGTGGGCATACAGCCCCGTCAGTAGCGAGGCCCGGGTCGGGCAGCATCGGGCCGCGTTGTAGAACCGGGTGAAGCGGACGCCTTCCGCAGCGAGTCGATCGATATTCGGTGTCCGTATCTCACCGCCGTAACAGCCGAGGTCGCTGAAACCGAGGTCGTCCAGCAGGATCACGACGATATTCGGCCGTCGTCCCGTTTCCGCCGCGTCCGCCGACGAGAGCCCAATGCCGAGGGCGAACACCGCCGCCATCCAACCGATCCGACCCATCGTCGATCCTCTCTGTCCGGCGGGATCGGAATCCACGGGCGACGTGACCCGTCGACTTCGTCCTGGGCAAGGCCGGAAAAGACAGGCTATCATCCCGATCGTGCCGAGTCGACGGGCTTACGGATCGTCTCGGCGGCTCTTTTGTGTCGCAGGTCGGAAAGAACGCGGAAGGCCAGATGAAATCCAACGTCCCGGCTGGGTGACGACGGCGGGGCATGTTATGATCGAAACCGATTCCTGGTCGAGCGTTGCCGATCGTCGATCGGACAAACGCTACCCGTGCGAGAACGCCGCAATGCCCCCCGACGTCCGAAGCTGGTTCGACCTGCCCCAACTCCTCGACACCGGAGAGCGGCGAATGCCGCTGGTCCTGGTCAACGGCCTCGCCGAGCAGCCCGAGAGCTGGTACGCCAGCCGCGTCTCCCTGAGTCGTCACTTCGAACTGAAGGTTCCCGAGATCCTGGTCTACGACGGCGAGGCGCTTCACCGCCATCTCCAATCGGGCGGCGAGGTCACCGTCGATTACCTGGCCGAGCGCCTGGCTGTTTACCTGGACGAGTTCGTCCAGCGCCCGCCGTATCATCTCGTCGGATCGAGCCTCGGCGGCCAGGTCGTGCTGACCTACGCCGACCGCCATCCCGAAAAGGTGGCACGGACCGTCCTGCTGGCCCCCTCGGGATTCCACGGTCGAGAGAACCTGCCGGTTCTGGAAGGCGTGCGCCGGAGCAACGCCGACACCCTGATCCG
>DAHZZC010000881.1 GCA_027435495.1 Planctomycetales bacterium | reverse complement strand
CGATGGCGCGCAGGGTGTCGGTGACCTGGCACGAGATCCGGCAGACCGGGCAGAGGAGATCCCAGTACAGTTCAAGCAGGCCCTCGCGTGCGCCGTGAAGGCAGCCGACGATCACCTGGTCGGGGTCGAGGCCGAACCGCTCGGCCAGGGCGATCGGGCGGATGCGCGCGACCTCCTGCGGCGAGGCGTGGACCAGGTAATCGCCCAGCCGTTCGACGACCGCCGGAGCCACACCAAGCACCTCAAGCCGTTCCAGCAGGCGTTCGAGCCGCTTTCGGCGGGGGGATGGGAAGGGATCAGGCTCCTGGAACGGATCGACAACGGCGGCGGCGGTATCGCGGCGGGCGCGGCCCTGAAGGGTCGCGTCGATCCGTTGATAGACCTTTCCGAGAGCCTTGCGCAGGCCGCGGCCGACGCCCCATCGCGATGCGACCCGAAGGAGCCAGGTCCTCGGCTCCATCGCGAGCCGGTGGATCAACGTCGTCCCACCGCCGGCGCGCGGCCGGAGCTCGACCGCGCTCACCACCCAGAGGAACGGCCCTCGGTCGTAGCGTCGGAGGACGCCCATCCGCCGAGGCTCGACCCACTCGTACGGGAACTCCTCACCCGACTCGACCATCCCCGCCTTGCGTCCCTCGGCGAACGTTCGGACGCCCACGCCTTCCTCGTAGACCGTCGTGATCTTCAGCGCGGGGAAGCCAATGGCGCGGTCGAGGCGGTCGGTGTCGGTCACCAGCGGCCAGAGTGGTCTGGGGGGCGAATCGAGGTCCCATCGGAACTCAAACCGGACGACCCGGCGCGGGTCGGCATCGGGGAGGATCGGGTGCATTGGCAGGCCAGTCGGCTCGCCGCGGCGGAGAGCTTCGAGGTCGCGGAGCATCGCGGCGGCGTCGATGTAGCGGTCCTCGGGGCGCTTCGCCATCGCTCGGTCGACGACCCGCGCCAGACCCTCGCTCGCATTCGGCCGGATCTTCGAGAGCGGCGGCGGAGGCTCCTCGCAGTGCTGCGAGGCCAGTGCCTCGCGGGTCGAGCCGGCGAACGGCGTCCGGCCGGCGAGCAGGTGATAAAGCGTCACCCCCATCGCGTAGACGTCGACCCGGGCATCAACGGCCCGGCCAGTCCACTGCTCGGGAGCCATGTAGTGAGGCGTGCCCAGCAGGGCCCCGGCGGCGGTCAGAGCCATCGATTCGGTATCGACAACATGCCTGGCCAGGCCGAAGTCGGTCAGCTTGATCCGGTACGTCGGGCTGGACACGGTCTTGCCGTCGCCTCGGCTTCTGGAGCCGTTGTCTCCCTCGGCGTCGGGTGGGAGCAGCAGGACATTCGAGGGTTTGACGTCGCGGTGGATGATCCCGCGCTCGTGCGCCGAGGCAAGCCCGCGCGCGACCCCTGCCATGATCTCCAGGGCCTCGGATTCCTCGAACCGACCGCGGCGGCGGAGCAGGCCGTCGAGCCCCTCGCCGGAGATGAACTCCAGCACAAGGTATGGGATGCCGTCTTCCTCGTTGAACTCCAGCAGATTCACGACCTCGGGGTTGTTGGCCTCGGCCATCAGCCGGGCTTCCTTGCGGAAGCGGCGGAGGACGTTGGAATCGGCGGCTCGCTCGGCGCGAAGGACCTTGATCGCGACGACACGGCCGTTGGCGGTGTCCTCGGCGCGATAGACGACGCCCTGCCCGCCCTCGCCGAGCTTCTCGACGAGGCGATAGCGGCCCAGACTGCCGGAGCCGGCGAGGAGGTCGTCGGACGATGGCGGCCGGAAGACGGTGACCAGGGCCGACGAGCCCTCGGTCGACGCGACAGCGCCGGCGGCCCGCTCGGTCCAGTCACCGGTCGCGTCATTGGCGTCGGTCAGGGCCCGGCTCGGGCCGACGGAGGTCAGCGCACCTCCAGTCGGGATCAGCGCGGCCATCGCGGCACGAACCTCGCGGGCGGTCGGCCGATCGGCCGGGTCGTCGGCCACCATCAGGCGGATCAGGGCCGAGAGGACGGGATCCGAATCCTCCACGGTGATCGTCAGGCCGCCGGGCTCGGTCGCGGCGGCCGGGTCGAGGGCCGGCATCCGGCCGCTGGTCAGCCACCCGACCAGGACGCCAAGGGCGTAAATGTCGGCGGCACGATCCGCGGCGGGGTTTTCGTCATTTCCGGCGCGGGGGTCGCGGCAGGCAGCGTCGAGCGCACGCCATGCGGACGAGCCGGGCGGAAAGCCGGCGTCGACACCGAGAAGGTCGAGCCGCGGCCGTCCGTAGACGACCGCGATCTGGCCGGGCCCGATCCTGCCGTGGGAGAGCCCGAGACGATGGGCGATCTCGAGCGCGGCGGCGATTTCGGCGGCCAACTCGACGGCCTGCATGCGGGGCCAGGGTCCGGAGTTCGAGACCACCTCGGCAAGCGTCGGAGCACCCGACCAGGCGAAAGCGACGTGGGGGCGCTCGCCGTCGAGATCGGCCTCGCGCGCCCGGACGACCGAGGGATGCTCGATCCGAGCCGCAAGCCGGAGCCGGAGGGCGAGCACGGGCCATCGGCCACCGTCGCCCCGGGCACGCGAGAGATCCACGACGACGACCTCGGCGGGATCCTCCTCGAGAGCGACAGGAACGCCCCGGTATGAGGTCCCATCAACCCCCGCCCCGAGCTGGGCCAGCAATCGGTAACGGCCAAGCAGCATCGCCCACCCCGATCCGGTCGTACGCCCGAAAAGTCCTCGGGAGGATCGCACCGGAAACCATCCTACACCGACCGATCGGCCCGGATCGAGGCCCCAGCTCGATTCATCGCGGCAGGCCCGGACGAGCCTCCAGGAACTGCTCGACACTCATTTGAGCCGTCCCCTTCCGCGACGCCGCGCCGATGCCGTGAGCGGGCTGGTCCGCCTCGTGGTACCGGTGGCACTCGACGCATGAGGTCCCCGCTCCACCCCGCGTGTGGCCCTGTGCATCGGTCGTCGCGGGGGCGTGACAGCTCACGCAGTCGGCCGGTCCGGGGAGCAGCAGCTTCGACTGATCCTTCGAGGTCTCGGCCCCCGCGTGGCACGAGGCACAATCGAGCGCCCGGTGGGCGGCATGGTCGAACTTCGCACCCTCAAACCAGATCGCGCGGACCACCGTCGGTTTGATCGAGAGGCCCTCCGCAGCCTTCAGGTCGACCAGCGGTTTGGTACTCAGCGAGACCTCATGGCACTCCACGCAGCCTCCTCGGCCGAGTGGGATCCCCTGCTCCCGACGCTTCGTCTCATCGATCGCCGAGGAAAATAGGCGTTTCAGCGCCGCCAGCGTCCGATCCGATACAATCAAATCCATGCGTACTGAATTTTCTGTCTGTGATCGGCCCGGAATCGGACGCGGCGGGACCGGCCGGCGGAGGATCGCCGGGTCGTCCTTCACGGCCTGGGCCTCGTAGAACTCGGTCAACTGCTCGATCATCTGCGGAACTTTCAGGCCGTGCGGCAGAGTCCGGTTACCGGCTTTTGCGTCAAAAGTGATTGGGTGACAGGCGCGACAGTCATTCTCATAGCTGACGGGTAACATCGAGTCGCCTGTATTCTTCGGCGCGGTGACGGCAAGCGTTGTCCCGGTCGGTGGGGTGGCGCGGTCGAGGCGGTGGCAGGTCTCGCAGCGAAGCTGGATCGCCTCGCGGTCGCGGCCAGGCTTCCAGCCGTATCGGGTCCGGTCGCGCTCGTCGAGGTCGGCGAAGGTGAAGGGATCGCTTTTGGGGTCGAGCCGGATGCCGGCGGTCAGATGGCGGGCGTGGTTGAACTTGACCATCCCCGAGTCGGGACCCGGCACCCCGGCCGGCGGTGTGAACGCGGGATGCTCGTTCTCGTTGGCGCTGAAGCGCGTGACCGACTTCGCCGCGATCTTCAGGCCGGCGTATCGGGAGAGGTCGCGATGGCAGGACGTGCAGGAAGTCTCGTCCATGGAGATCAGCGAGGCGTCGGAGCCTCGGTGGTCGCGGTGGCACTCAGCGCAGGCGAGCAGGTTTTTACCGGCGGCCTTATCTTTTGCGTCCTGGCCGGTGAAGTGGGCGGGTCCGGTGTGACAGGTCTGGCATTTGGCGTTGCTGGCGGCGGTGTCGCTCGCGATCGTGGGCGACCAGCGCGAGCCGACCACCGGCGCGAACGGGAGGTGGCACGCCTCGCAGTTGGCGTCCCAGGTGGAGTGGACCCGCGCGACCGCTCCCTTTGAGGCGAGGGAGCTTGGGCGGAAGAGTCGAACGCCGTCGCCCCGACCTCGGCCCCAGTGCGGCGCCACGACGAACCAGCCGACCGAGAGCACCAGCGCCGCGGCGATCAGCCGGCGGCGACGGCGCCAGAGGGCGTCGGGCGTTCGGTAGTAGGTCAGGTTGATCCGCGACTTACGAAGCTTGCTGGTCTCAGACATACTTGAGCGCCAGGAAGATGTGGGCGATCATCAGCACGAACAACGCCACCGACATCGCAACGTGGAGTCCGAGCCAGGTGTGCAGCCAGCCGTGGAGCCGGGCCTGCAAATCGAACTGTCTTCTTTGATCGCAGAGGTCGGCCAGGCGATCGACGATCGGGCGGGCGTCGGGCCGGAGCCGTCCCGCGAGCCCCTGGAAGAGCGCGGAGGCCCGGCGCGACGAGCCGAGGGGCAGCGTCCCGCCCGACCCGGGCCGCGCCCTCAGGTAGGGGTGGACCATCTCGTTGAAGAAGACGAGCAGCGGTTCGGAGTCAGGAACGTAGCCGACCTCAACCGCGGCCTCGACGACCCTCCCCTGCACCCGGCCGACGTCCACCTGCCGGACCCGTTCGACGACCACCGGCTGACCCGAGACCCCGCCGGCGGACACAAGGGGCGAGTCGCCGACGGTCGCGTGGACCATCCGCTCCGCCTCCTCGCGGTATTGCTCCAGGACCACCGAGATCTGGGAGGCGATCGTCTCGGCCGGGAGCCGCTCGAGCATCAGCCGGGGGATCAGGTTCTGCATCGCGACGCCGAAGATCCCGCTGAGAGCCACCAGCAGCATCAGCCACATCAGAACCACCGCCAGCAACGACCCCGACGGGTTGAACCGGAAGCTCCCGTGAAGGAGGAGCAGCGGAACGGTCAGCAGACCGAGCCAGATGTGGCCAGTCATCCAGAGCTTGGTCCGGCCGATTCGGAGCCCGCGCCAGAGCGACTTCCTCGGCCAGAGCAACATCTCAAACGCCATGATCAGACCGGCGACGGCACCGAAGACGAAGCCCGGCGGGCTGGACCCGGCCGGCCAGCTCCACGAGCCGCCCGAGAGACCATAGACGACGTACCAGGCCGTCGACGCGACACTTGCGGCGATCACCCCCCAGCACCAGGGCCGATGGTTCAGCCAGTTCTCGCGGTCGAAGATCAGCATCCGGCGCCCCCCACCTCGGCCCGAGTCGTCCGGCCTCGTCGCCCTTCCCCGATCGGAACTCGCGTCTCGCGTCGATACGATGACGCGACTCGTCGGACTGGATAAGATGTTATATTACAAAAACCAGGGTGAGCCCAGCCGGCCGACGCCAATTTTCGACCGATTGGGTCACCCCTGACGGACACAGAGGCCGGAAAGTCCGGACAATCCGCAACCAAGGACCTGATCCGGCCGGCTCGGCCGTCGCGAGGCGAGGGAGATCCCATGAACCGGGCACGATGGGGTGCGTTCCTGGTGGCCGGCGTCGGGCTGGCCGCGCTGACACGGGCTCAGGACCCCGCCGCGATGCCGCCGGCCCTCCCACTCCCATCGCCTGCACCAGCATCGCCGTTGGCGATCGGCGATTATCGAGGGGCGGGCTCGTGCTCGGCGACGGCCTGCCACGGGAGCATCCGGCCGTCGGCGGCGATGCTCTCGCCGGTCCTCCGCAACGAGCACACGACCTGGCTCTCCGACGACGCCCACGCCCGCGCCTATTCCGTTCTGTTCAACCAGCGATCCGAGGGGATCGCGCGGAGCCTCGCGTCTTCCGCGAGACCCTACAAATCGGCGCACCTGGACGAGCGTTGTCTGGCCTGTCACGCGACGCCCCGGCCATCGGCTGTTCTCGAACAAACGCACTGGATGGACGCCGACGGGGTCGGTTGCGAGGCATGCCACGGGGCCTCGGGACGTTGGCTCAGCGAGCACACCACGCCAGGCTGGCGCGACCTCGCCCCGGAGCGCAAGGCGGAACTCGGGATGGCGAACGTGACCGCACTGCCGGCCCGCGCCCGACAGTGCGCGGGATGCCACGTCGGCGATCATGAGGCGCCTGGCGGGATCCCGGTCCGGGATGTGAACCATGATCTGATCGCGGCTGGACACCCCCGGCTGAACTTCGAGCTTTCGGCATTCCTGGCGAACATGCCGACGCACTGGGTGGAGAAAGGGAACAACGGCGAGCCGCCGGCCGGTGGCGACCTCCGGCCGACCCGGGCGATGGCGCCCGACTTCTCGGCGAGGGCCTGGGCGCTCGGCGAGCTGGCGACGGCCGAATCAGCCTTGCGATTGCTGGAATCACGAGCGAAAAAGGCCGATCAGAAAACGGCACCCTGGCCCGAGTTCACCGAGTCGGGGTGCTTCTCGTGCCATCACGACCTGCGCGATCAGGCCTGGCGCCGGTTGCCCCGGCCGGCCGGTGACGACGCGATGGTCGGCGCGCCGAGGTGGGGCTCGTGGCTCTTCGCGGAGATCGACGGAGCGCTGGCGGCGACAGTCGATCCGGCGGTCTCTCGGCCGTTTGCGGAGGCGCTGAAGAAGGTTCGAGCGCTGATGAACGGATCAACGGCGCCGGATGCCAGGGCGGTTGCCACTGCCGCAAAGGATGCGGCCGAGGCGGCGCGTCGGTGCGTTGATGCCATGGCCGGCAAGCGGCTCTCGGCAAATGAGGTCTCCCGCTTGATCGACCGGATCGACACCTGGACCGGCGTGAACGGCTGGGACGAGGCGACCCAGCGCTACCTGGCGCTGGCGGCGCTCCGGCAGTCGTGGGCCGAGCTGGACCCGTCACGAAAGGCCGATCAGGATGGGCTCGCCCGGAAGCTGGAGGAGATCCGGCCGCGGTTGCAGTTCCCGGCCGGGCTGGACAGCCCCGGCCTGTTCGACCCGACCAGGCTCCGGCCGGGTTCGTCCCGTTGAAGGGATGCGTCGGATTCCGAATGTGCGGTCTGAGCGCCGCCGGTCTGCCGTGGGCGGGGCTCCCGTCGGGCCGGGCGTCGAGGAAGTGAAAACGGCTCGGCAGGAGCCTTGCCCTCCCGATCCACTCGCTCCCGAGAACCACCCTTCCGGGATTGGATAAGGTTCCAGGAACCATAAATATGGTTCCCGGAACGAACGGCACGTCCTGTGGCTTCAAGGCGAGAATCTGGGCGATCTGATCTGGGGGACGCTTATTCTGCCCAGACTCCTGCCCATCTTCCTTGGGGACGTGCTATTCGAGTCTGAGCCTCTTTCTATCTTTCTCTATTTCTCTACCCCTAGAGGGAGAGAAATAGAGAAAGATAGAAAGAGCCTGGAACGACAGAGAGAGTCTGTGAGCCTCTTTCTATCTTTCCATAATTCTCATCCCCTACAGGGAGAGAAATAGGGAAAGATAGAAAGATGGCCGAGGGCTCTCAGTCGGAGTCATCGAGCGAGAGCGTCCAGGCCAGGGAGCGCTTCGAGCCCAGTTCGTCCACTCCGATCATCTCGCGGCCCTTGGGAGTTCAAACGGGGGGACGGGCGAGGATCGTTGCGTGGGCGATCGTGGAGCGAGGCGGGACGGAGAATCCTCGGCCGGAGGCGGAGAAAGCGGCGAGATGGAGGGTCAAGAGGCGGGGGAGACGGGCGAGTGGAGGGTGACTTCCGGAGTTGTCGAGCCGACGAAGAGCCGCTGGAGAAGTGGCGAGGAGGTGCGGAGAGCCACCGAGCAGGAGGCGGTGGGCGATGGAAATACCAAGGGGTGAATGCCCACCGCGAAGCGGCTCAGTTCAACGGGATGGTATCCGGCAGGCCGGCAACAGCCTCAGGGACGGCGTGCGCTCCACTCGGCCCACCGGATACCACCTTCTTCATTTCGATTCCGGGCCGATTCCACTGGCCGGCCTGGTTACCAGGAAGCCCTGGACGCCGGCTTGTCCTGCGGGGGCGACATCCATCGGAACAGCGCCGAGATAAGGATCACCGCGACGCAGGCGACCACCAGCATGGTCAGCCCGATGTTCAGCCAACCGCGGACCGGATCGGGCGGGTCGCCGTGGATCATCCGCCAGAAGCGGCCGGTGACTTCGCGGTAGGCGGTTGTGCTGGTGGTCGAGGCGACGAAGAGCATGGGCAGGATCGTCGTCCAGGCGTATCGGCGTCGGCCCGAGTTGATCATCCAGGTCGTCACCACCGCCAGGGCGATCACGGCCAGGAGCTGGTTCGCCATCCCGAACATCGGCCAGATTGTCTCGACGGAACCGGTGTAGATGAAGTAGCCCCAGCCGAAGACGACCAGTCCCGTCGCCAGCATGGCCGCGGGCGGCCAGTTCAGGTCGCCGAGCGGCTTCCAGAACTTGCCGAGGAACTCCTGGACCAGGAACCGGGCGATCCGGGTCCCGGCGTCGATGGTCGTCAGGATGAAGAGCGCCTCGAACATGATCGCGAAGTGATACCAGTAGGCGATCAGCCCCTTCATGCCCGGCATCGCGTCGGAGAAGATCCGGGCCATGCCGACGGCCAGCGTGACCGCGCCGCCCGTTCGGCCGTGGAGCGATTCCTGGACGTCCTGCTCCATCGCCACCAGCGGGCTCGGGCCGTCGTCGGCGCCGTGTTCGTTGACCTCCGAGACCTTGAGGAACTGGGCGAAGTCGGGGTGATCGGCGAGGAACTTCGGGCGCCGGGCGAGGTCGATGTTGATGTCGTAGTACATCGAATTTGGTAGCGAGGCCGCCGCGATCAGAGCGACGACCCCGACCAGCCCCTCCATCAGCATTGCGCCGTAGCCGATCATCCGGACGTCGGTCTCGCGGTTGACCATCTTCGGGGTCGTCCCCGAGGAGACCAGCGCGTGAAAGCCAGAGATCGCGCCGCACATGATGCAGATGAAGACGTACGGGAAGATCGGGCCGTCGAGATTCGGGCCACCGCCGGCGGCGAAGTGAGGGTTGAGGGCGGGAGCTTCGAGCTTCGGGTTCACCGCGATCACGCCAGCGACCAGCAGAGCCACGGTCCCGATCTTGAGGAAGGTCGAGAGGTAGTCGCGGGGCAGGAGCAAGAGCCAGACCGGCAGGACCGCCGCGATGAACCCATAAGCCGCGAGCGCGAAGATGGTCGCCTCGCGCGAGAGCGAGAAGAAAGGCTCCAGCGACGACCCCCGGATGAAGGCGCCACCCCAGGTCGCCGCCAGCACGGCCGCGGCGCCGATCAGCGAGGCTTCCAGGATTTTCCCGGGGCGAAGCCGGTACATGTACCAGCCGACGAAGAGCGCGATCGGGATCGTCGCCGCGATCGTGAAGGTCCCCCAGGCGCTGCCGGGGACGGTCCGGAATGACTTCGGCGGGAGCGCCAGGCCGGGACCGTCGGAAGCTTTCTTGAGGAAAGCATCGCCGGGGACGGTGAGCGTGAAGCCCTCGTGGAAGGTCATGCTCTGTTCTGGGCCAAAGCGGTAGGTCGTGCCGGGGGGGATGGTGTAGGTTCTCGGCCCGCCGGCGACGAGCCTCGAATCGATCCCGGCCTCCTTCGGCACCACGAGCGCGGTCCCGGCCTTCATGGCGACCCGCTCACCGCCCAGAGCCTTCACGACCACGATCCCCAGCCCGGCCAGGGCGATGATCACGATGTAGAGGATTGCGATGGCCGCGGCGATCCCGGCGGGACGGCCGATCTGCTCGCGCGCGAGTCCGGCGAGGCTCAGACCGTCGCGACGGGTCGAGGCCGCGAGCACCATCATGTCCTGCACCGCGCCGGCCAGGCAGACCCCGACAACGAGCCAGATCAGACCCGGCATGTAGCCGAACTGAACCGCCAGCACCGGCCCGATCAGGGGCCCCACCCCCGAGATCGCCGCGAAGTGATGGCCGAACAGAACCCACCGGTTGGTGGGGTCGAAGTTTTGCCCGTCCCGGAAACGATGGGCCGGCGTCGGCCGCGAATCATCAAGCGCTGCGACCCGGGCCGCCAGGAACGCGCTGTAGTATCGGTAGGAGACAGCCAGGATCGCCAGGACCCCTAACATCACCGGCATCGCACGCATAGGCTTCGGCCTCGCGGGGGACAGGCGGCAGGCCATCCGGAGCCCACAGGGCAGGACGAGGGCGCGTCCGCTCGGTCCAGTCTACGGGCTTGAACCGAGCGGTCAAGGTGAGGGCTCATGTCGCCGCCACCCCGAAGACCCGCCGCAAAAGATGCGGGCGACGACTGGAGGCGACTTGTTCGTGACCGAGCAGCGAGCGGCTCAGCTTGTCGATGTCGCGGAGGATCGGCGTCTTGGGTGCTGCCTGGCGAAGGGGAGACCCCTGGTTGATCGCCTGATTCACCGCCGCGAAGTCGTTGGCGATCGTCACGACGTTGGGTGTGCCGAGCATCGCCTTGACCTCGGCTACTGAGAAGCCCTTCAATTGAGGGTTGAACCGATTGATCGCCACCCAGATGCCATGATGGAGCCGCTCGTCGGGTAGGTGCCGGCAATATGCCTGCAACGATCGGATCGACGGGATAGTCTGGAGGGCCACCAGGACGATTCGATCGGCCATCTCCAGAATGTTCGAGGCGGGACCGTGGAACATCTCGGGGATGTCGATCACCGAGACCTCGGCGATCTTCCTCAGGCAGCTGAGTAGTCGAGCGAAGTGGGAGGGTTCGACCGGGTGGGTCGTCCCCATCTCGTGGCTGCTGGCCAGTACGCGGAGTCCGTCACCGACCGTCACCAGGCTGTTCTCGACCATCAGATCGTCGACTCGCTGGATCTCGCGGAGGAGTTGGGCAATGGTCACGCGCGGATGGATATCCAGAAGCGAGGTCAGGGCGCCGAACTGGAGGGTGAACTCCGATAGAATCGTCTTGCGGCGGAATTGGCGAGCGATCTCGTCAGCAAGATTTATGGCGATCATCGATGTTCCGCTGCCGCCGACCGCCCCGGCGACGGCAAAGACCTGGCGGTCATGCGGGCTCCGGCTGAACTGATCGCCGAGCCGATGGACGGCACGTCGGAATTCGTCCGGGACGAACGGGAAGGGGAGGATCTGCGAGGCGCCGGCCCGGTTGATTGCAAGAATCCGGCCCGCCGTCTCGTGATGCGGAACAAGCGCGAGGATGGGCCAGGTCGCGAGGTCGTCGCTCATCCGGCGCAGGATTTCGAGGTCGCACGCCGGGCCAACCTGCACGATTAGGAGGCGAGGATCCTGGCGAGTCCCTCGGAGACACTCGGACGCCGCGACCAGACCGGGCAACTCGCAACGGATTTCGGCCGCGTTGTGAGTCAACTCGCGCCGGAGCGCCGGGAGTTCCGTCGGCTCAACCCCCACGATGACGACGGGAAACGGATACATTTCGACTCCTCCAAGCGGACCTTCTCTCATAACGGACGGACAGGGGCCCTGCGTCGTCGACGGCGGAGCCCAGTCGCCCGTTGCTCCAACTATAGGTCAGTGATCGGACGGCTTGGAGAACAAACGGGCCGATGATCCGACGGACATTCACAGACCGTTCGGATGGCCATCGTTCTTCCGCCAGATGGCCAGCCGGGGCGAGTGGTATTCGACGAACCAGATCTCCTCCTCGACGCCAAGTTCGTGGGCGAACCGCTGAGCGACCAGGTGGTTGACCACCTCCAGTGAGATGGCGAGAAAATCGGTTCGGGGATCGGGAGGACCCGATTCATCCGTTTCGCCTCGGTTGTGGAAGATGAAGCGGATTACCAGTACTCGCTCGTCAATCGGACCCTGCGGCGAGAGGTAGCGTCCGTCCATCTCGTAGATCGAGTAGCCCCGCGAGGCCTGCGTCAGCGATCGGACGAAGTGTTCCTCGTCGAACGCCGGATCCAGGCGTTTCCTGGTCGCCATCGCCTGCCGGACGAACGGGATCTTGCGGATCGCCTGCTCGTCGAAGAGGTCTTCGAGGACCTCCTGAATCTTGCCGAAATAGCCGAGCTTCTTCGGCAGAAGGACCTCGTAGATGCGGGCCGGTTTTGGGCCTTCGAGATGATAGTCGGCCATGCGGTCCGTCCCGGGTTGAGGGCAGGGGGGGGGTCGGGAGTGGTTTTCTCCCATCCTCGACGGATAGCACGGCGACCGGCCGTGCCGCAAGCGGATTCGCCGAGGGGGCAGGAAGCGCGGAGAGCGTCGCGAAAGTTGGTGGAATTTTTGTACAGAAGAGCGATAATGGCGGCGACCGAGGGAAACTCGAACCTGGAACCGGAGTCCAGCCATGTCATCCGCCCACCTCTCGCCGGAGAAGCAAGCCGAGATCGATGGCCTCGCTGAAGCGATCCGCTCGGCTATCGATGCCGAGATTGATGAACTGGCCACCAACCTCGCGACGACCGACGACGCCCACCTGTTCGGGGCCAATGAGTTCAGGATTCGCGCCATCGCCCTGAAGATCGCCGCCAAGGCCGTAGAGCGTCATCTGGCGGGAAAAAAAACGGCTACGACGGAGCCTCGGTGAGCTGCCCGCATTGCGGACTCGCCGCCGAGTTCCATTCGCATCGCGAACACACCTCCCTGAGCCTCGTCGGGCCGATTCCTTATCGCCGCTGTTACTATCTCTGTCGCACCTGCGGTAAGGGCCTGTTCCCCTTCGACCACGAGGCGGGGATGACGCCCCGGCACCTGACGCCGGGATTGGAACGGGTCGCGACGCTGGCCGGGGCGGTCGCCGACAGCTTCGAGAAGGGGGCCGAACTCCTCGCGGAGATGGCCGGCGTGAAACTCTCCGAGGCGACCGTCGAGCGCACCGCCGAGGACGCCGGCCATCGCCTGGCCGACGCCGTGGCGGCCGGCCGGACCCTCGGCCCGCCCGTGGACTGGCCCTGGCACAAGGACTACGAGGGGAAGACCTGCGCGTACGTCGAGTTGGACGCCACCGGCGTCCGCCAGCAGGCCCCCGGGGGCGGCGTCGCGGACGGCCGCATGGCGAACGTGGGGATGGTCTGCAATCCCTGCCCGGAATGGCCCTGGCCCGACGAGAAGGCCGGGCCGATGCAGGCTCGCTACCTCTCGGGCCTGTACCCGCTGGAGGACTTCGCGCCGCTGCTCCGCGCGCCGGCGGGGCGAGTGGGGATGGATAGGGCCGACCGCTGGATCGGCCTGTCCGACGGCGGCAGCGGCCTGGAGGGCCGGCTCCGCGAGAACTTCCCGCGGGTCGAGGCCATCATATTAGACTTCTTTCACCCAGCGGAGAAACTCACCGGGCTGTCGCGACTGCTCCATCCCGATTCGGAGGAGGCGGCCGAGGAGCAAGCCCGGGAGTGGCGGCATCTGCTCAAGGGCGAAGGGGGTGCGGTCCTGGCCGCCGTCCTGAGCGAGTGGGAGTGGCCTCGGCGGCGAGGGCTGCGCGAGGCGGCCGAGGAGATCATCGGCTACCTGGAGAACAACGCGCATCGGATGGAGTATCCGGAGTACCTGGCCAAGGGCTGGTGCATTGGCAGCGGCGGAGTGGAGAGCGCGTGCAAGACGGTGGTCGGCCAGCGGCTGAAGCTGGCCGGCATGCGGTGGGGCGAGGACGGGAGCCACTCGGTCTGCCACCTGCGCGCCCTCTACCGCAGCGAGAAAGGCCAGTGGGAGGCGTTCTGGGCTCGGGATTTTTCACCAAACTGAACGCCTGTCCCACCAACTAATTTGATGCCTACCGATTACTCGCCCTACAGCGACAGTCGGCGGTGTGATTGATGAAGTAGGTCGAGTTCCCATCCGTGCGCGCCGCCCAGAGCGTGCTTCGGCTTCATCGAACGATTCCATCAGAAAGCATCATCGCGGCTCAATGCCTTCCTGGACACCGGTCATCCTGGCCTCGTGAACGAGATACGTGGCACCCTCCGGCCGGTCCGTATCCGCGAGGCGCCGATTTCCTCCCTGGCGGAGGGATATCGCCCGAGACAGCGACCGGTTCGGCGAGCCGATCTGGACTGTGATGGCGACGTGCAGTCAGCAGGGACGGTCGGTGTTCGCTTACCTGGAGGCGGCGGTAACGGCGTGGTTCGTCGGGGAGGAGGCGCCGTCGTTGCGGCCGTGAGCGACCTGATTCGGTGTGCGTGAGCGGACCAGCGTGTCCGGAGGATGCAAGGCCCAGGCGGATCGAGAGGAGGGCGATGGTCAGGGCGGTCATCGAACGGGCCACCCCTCGAATCGTCTCGCCAATCGTCGCCCCGGATCACGTCGGGGAATACCTGCGTCTGGACCCATTCGGCTCAGCGAGGTGTACCGCCCAGCCGCCGAATCTCCCGCCAGGCATCGTCCAGGTCGTACTCCAACTCGCGGAAAAAGCTGTTGCTGGGGGTGTTCCGACTGATCTTGATCGACGGAATACGCCGATCCTCCGGCCGAAACGAGGCGACGATCAGGCCGTCTCCGCTGTACGACTCGGATACGCTGTGCTCGCAGAGGATGTGCGCTCCTCTGTCGCGCATGAATCCCAGGCACTTCTGATGTGTCAGCGGATCGCCTGAGATTGAGTGGTGATGTGTAGAGATGACCATAAAACGGATTCGGCCTGCCGCGATGCTGTCGGCGGCTCCCTCCAGCATGTCGACCTCGGCACCCTGAATGTCGGAAAGCAGGACATCCACGTGGGAAATACCGACGAGTTCCACGAAGGCATCGATCGAGGTCATCGGAACCGGGTGGGTTGTTCCTTCGCTCTCGCAGAGGAAGGGCGCGGGGGGAGCAGGCCGGCGACCGATGCTGAACGAGAAGAACTCGCCCACCTCTCCATTCAGGGCAAAGTTCCGTCGGCCCGTCTCGAGGTTTTGCGGGTCGGGCTCAATAAGGTAATTCCTAGCCTCGGGAATCTGGTGCCGGAACCAGAGCGAATAATAGGCCCAGTAGCTGCCCAATTCGAGCATCGTCCCACCCGACGGGACGTGGCGGAGGATCTCGTGGAAGGCCCGTTCCTCCTGCGGTTCATGATGCCCATGGAGGCGGCGGATCAGCTCGGTCATCCACCGCCCATAATAGCAATCCTCAGCCACCTTGACGCCGTTGTGCATGACCTGGTAACGGCCCGTCGGCCCGTCGAGGACGTCCCCGGCGTGGGGCACCTTTGGAAGGGTATCGCAGTCGCTACAGCGGAGAGTCATGCGGATGCGGCGATTCGAATCAGGATGAAGATCCAGTGCTTCGATGAGGTTGTCCGGGATCTGGCCGCTGGTCGGGGCCGAGGCAGGATCGAGGGCATGCGGAGCGTGAACTCGGACCGGAATGGCGGGTTCGGTCCGCGACCCGAGATCGAATCTTACCGACCCCTGAGCCCAACGGCGACCGGCTCGGACGATCGGCCGCAGGGGTCGGGGACAGAAACGCGCCAATCCTTGTGCCATGGGATCCTCGCCGCTCGGACTACTCCCTGCCGCGCGACGGCGTGCATCGCCACCGGCCTCACTGCGGCGGGAGGGTATGCCAACCATGTCCGCGCGTCAAGGTGAAACCGATTCGATCCAACCCATCGGATGATCGCGACGGATCAGAAGCCACTCGCCAGGTGCCGAGCGAGTTGCTAATATGAAACTTCGCCCGAACCAGGCCGGGTTTGGGGGAGCACAGGAAGCGACGCAAGCGGGGACGATGCCCGTTCTCCGCGGGGACCGCGAGGACTGAGATGCGTATCCAACCGGGTGAGCTGGAGCTCTTCAGCACCGAGGAGCTGATCGACGAGTTGATGAAGCGGAGCACGTTCCAGGGCGTGATCGTCCATGCTCGCGACGAGGCCAAAAGTCGGCACTGGACGGGCGAGCGTGTCTTCCGGGTCCGGATCAACCAGAATCTCGCAACCGAGGAGGCCAGTCGGCTCCTCGACGTGGTCAGCCAGCACATCGGCGGCGTCGACCGCGGCTGGTAACCAATGGCATCGGGCGAGGGCACAGGTCGCCCCGGTCCCCCGCCCGTCACGATGAATCGATCGGATCTCTGCGGGCCTCACCTGATCAGAGCAGGATGCGGCCCTGTCCGTGGGCGGTGTCGGCCTCGGTGCCGACGACATCCTCGCCACGGACCGGCACGTCGATCGACTTGTTCGCCATGTTGGCGGCGTGGGCCTCGCGGTCCGGCCGGCCGCTCACGTCGTACGCGCCGAACTGGCGCATCACGGCTCGAGCCTCGTCGGCACGGCCGTCCGGGCGGACAGTGACGATGACTCGCCCAGCCTCGAACTCGCCCTGGTAATATTGCGCCTCATCCTCGGGGATGCCGGCGCCGGCCAGAGCACCGACCATTCCGCCGACTCCCGCACCGACCGCAGCGTTTGTGAGGATGACGCCCAGTGTCCCGCCCGCGATCGCCGGGCCGATCACCGGGATCATTCCCGAGAGCACTCCGAGCCCGGCCAGAGCACCCAGTCCCAGCCCGCCCAGAATCCCTGCGACGGCGCCGGCACCGGCCTGGGTATCGTCCCGATCACCGTCGAGGTCTTCGCCTCCCATCGCCGCGTTCGTGGCCTCGTATCGCATCGCGACGCCGATCTGGTCGTCACTGAACCCGGCGCGGCGCAGCTCGTCGATTGCCCGGTCCGCCTGGAGTCGGTCGTCGAACACTCCGACGACGGTCGATTGTCGAGTCATCATGTGGATTCTCCTCCTCGATGAAACTCGGAGGCAGCCCGATGGCCTCGCGGCCGTCCGGCGCTGCAAGACGTTTCCACAAAAGGCTCTGGTGCAAACCTGGTGCCGCCCGCCGGACGTCCGACGTTGCGACCCTTTGACAATGAAATCCCCGGCTGGTTCGATGGGACGCAAGAAAGTCGGAAGGTCAAGTTCACGAAACAGGAGGTGGCGCGATGGTGGAGCTTCCCAGGGGGCGCGAGCACCGGACGGCCGATCACCCGATCGAGCCAATTTTTCTCGACCGGTGGTCGCCGCGTGCCATGAGTGGTGCGCCGATCGATCCGTCGGACCTGTTGCGACTCTTCGAGGCCGCGCGGTGGGCGCCTTCGACCTACAACGAACAGGAGTGGCTATTCCTCTACGCCCGTCGCGAGACGCCGCAATGGCCGGCGTTCTTCGGCCTGCTGATGGAGGCCAACCAGGTCTGGTGCGTCCGGGCGGGTGTGCTGATCGTGGTCCTTTCGCACAAGGTCTTCGGGCGGAACGGAATGCCCAACCCGGTGCATACCTTCGACGCCGGCGCCGCCTTCGAGAACCTGGCGCTCCAGGGCGCCTCGATGGGCCTGGTTGTCCACGGGATGGCCGGTTTCGACCGCGGCAAGGCACGGGCGACGCTCCGCGTCCCTGAGGATTACGAGGTCGAGGCGATGGTGGCCGTCGGCCATCCCGGCGACCCGGCCGATCTGCCCGAGGCCCTCCGCGGGCGCGAGGTCCCTTCGGGCCGCAAGCCGGTCGCCGAGATCGCGCGCGAGGGGCCGTTCGCAGCCGATTAAGGCGAGCCCCGCCTCTCGCCCTGGAGGAGTTCTCCGGCGTCTTCCCGGGAACGCGGGAACCGACGGTCGGGTTGCGCCCTCATGTCTCATGAGACGAACGAGCGAGTGGAGGACTGGGCCCAATGGCGAGTCGGATGGATCGCGATGCAATCCAAATTCGCGCGAGGCTCTGCCTGCTCAGGGAGCGGCCGGGCCTCGCCGTGGCTCTGACGTTCGGCATCATCGGCTCTCTGGGACGACCCGGTTTCCCGAATGAACGACAATTGTACAAGGGGCGCAATCGGGAGCGGTCAGTCGCCGGCGTGCTGGGCGAGGATGGCGCGGAGGGCACTGAAATCGATCGGCTTGACCAGGTGGTGGTCGAAGCCAGCGGAGTGGGGCTCGCGGTACTCGTCGACGCTGTAGCCGGAGATGGCAATGATCACGGCGTCGCGGTGGGTGGGGTTAGCGCGGAGGCGGCGAGCGACCTCGTAGCCATCCATCCCGGGCAGGCCGATATCGAGGAGGAAGAAGCGAGGCCGGAACTCTTCGGCGAGGTCGAGGGCCTGGCGGCCGTCGTGGGCGATCCGGACGTCGTGGCCGGCGATCTGGAGAAGTCGCGCGGTTCCCCGGGCGGCGTCATTGTTGTCGTCGACGACGAGAATCCGCGAGCCGCCAGCGGCGGAGGTCGGAGTCGGTATCGCCGAGGCGGATGGGCCGGCCGCGGGGAGGCGGACGATGACCTCGCGCCGGCCTCCGCCGTTCTCGTCAGCCTGGGCCCCGGTGGTACCGCCGTGCATCTCGGCGATCTTCCGGACCAGCGCCGGGCCAACGGATTGATCCCAGGCGGCCACCAACGCCGACGAGACCAGGGCCTCGGGGCGATTCGAAACGCGGAAGGCAACCGTCTCGCGATCGCGGCCGACCGCCAGCCGAACGCCGCCCCCGGGCTCGATGGTCCCGGAGACGTGATCGAGCAGGACGACGAGCATCTGCTCGAGACGAGCCGGGTCGGCCTCGATGGTGAGGTCCCCGGGCGTCGTCGCGAGCGTGAGCTGCACCTCGCGGGCCTCAAGGATCGGACGCGCGGCAGAAGCCGCCGCCCGAGCGACGGCCGCCCCGTCGACCCGTCGGCGATGCAGCGCGATCCGGCCCCGGGTGATCCGCGCCAGGTCGAGCAGGGCATCGAGCTGGCGGACCAGTTGCTGGACCTGGCGTTCCATCGACTCCCCGGCCCAGACCAGATCCTCGGCCGACGTCGCCTGCCGCGAAAGGTGCATCGCTGCACTGAGCGCCGCGACTGGGTTGCGAAGGTCGTGCGCCAGGCGGTCGAGAAACTCGTCCTTGCAGCGGATCTCTTCGCGCAGCGCGGCTTCGGGCCCTTCTTCCAGAAAGCGGATGATCACGACCGGCGTCCCGCCGGCTCCCTCCTCGATTGGCATCGCGATTCCCTCGACCCGGCAGGCTCTCCCTGCCCCGTGATCGGCCCGGATCAGCGTCAATTCACCGGCGACCTTCCGGCCGCCGCGCGTACATTCCTGAAGGAAGGCGGCCACCCGATCAGGGGAATCCGCGACCATCCCGGCCAGTGCCCGGCCCGCGATCGCCCGGCCACCCGCACCAAGCCAACTCGCGGCCTGATCGTTGCCGACAAGCACCTCGCCCCCCGGTCCAATCGCAAGGGCCGGTCCCGGCATGAGCTCGACGACCCTCTGGAGCGTCTCCGCAAACATGAGATCACCGGCCCCCTCGCTGGGCCCGACGACGGACGACCCGCCCGTCGTTCTCGAATATTCGGGGTGGGCCCTCACATCGGCCCCGGCCTGACCGTGCGTGCAGGCCTCGTCCCCGCTTCATGCGTTTCATCCAATGTTAGCAATTTCCACGCCATTGATGACCAAGGGTTCCGGACAAACCTCGGCGAGGATCGATCGTATCGCGCGCTTATTGCGTGATGGCATCTCGGAATCGAGACGTGTCGGGTGGTTCATCAGGGGCTTTCATCCGTGGCGCGGGCGGCCAGCAAGACGGCGCCTCGGGCGGGCTCGGGAACGGGATTGAGGTCAGGGCGATAGCCGCGGGCGAGCAGGTCGTCGATCATCGAGAGGCGCACAGCGGGGGCCGCGAGGAGAAAGCTACCAGCGGCGGCCATGGGGAGGGGGCCGGAGTGCCAGCCGAGCGAGCGGGCGACGGCTGCGACGATCTCGGCCAGTGCAACGCCAGCGGGTCGGAGCAGGCACCTGGCGTCGTCGGGGGATTCGTCGCAGGCGGCGAGGACCTCCGGGGCCATCGCGGCGATCCGGGCGCGGGTCGAATCGGGGGCGTAGACCGCCGTGACAATCCGGGAGGCCCGATCGACACCAAGGGCCCGGCAAAGGCGATCGGTGAGCGGGTCGGGGTCGGGCCGGGGGTCTCGGCCGTCGTCGCGACGGGCGACCAGCCGGAGGGCGTCGAGGACGAGCCGGTAGCCGCTCCCCTCGTCGCCGATCAGGTGGCCCCAGCCGCCGGCGCGGGCCGTTCGTCCGTCGGCCGACCGGCCGACGGCGATCGATCCCGTCCCGGCGATCACGCCAACGCCCCACCCCTCGGGTGTCCCGGCGGCGACCACGAGGTCGCCGTCGTTGACCAGCACCAACCGACGCGCCAGCCCGACCTCCCCGGCCCACCCGACGACGATCGCACGGTCCTCGGGTCGGTCGAACCCCGCGAGGCCGAGGCAGGCCGTTTCCACCGTGGCCGGCCCGATCCCGGCATCGGCGAACGCGGCGGCGATCGCTGCATCGAGTGCCCGACGCGCCGACTCCATCCCAACCGCCTTGGCGTTCGACGGGCCCGACGCCCCCCGGCCGAGCACCTCGCCGCCGGGATCGGCCAGCCAGGCCACCGTCGAGGTCCCGCCGCCGTCCACGCCCAGGACCATCCGACGATCCGCCATCGCACGAGACTCCCCCGTCACCTGTCCTCTATCGATTCGGAACCATCTTTCCTACAATCCGGCGTCCGTCAAGCCTCGGGAGGGGCCGAGATCCCTGGTACGCGTTGAAGTCGCTCGGGCGGGCCGTCAGCCATCGACCGCCGATACCGGGGGCGATCCTTCCAGACCAGCCGAGATAACCCGATCGATCGGGGCCGTTCCGTGCCGACGTCCAATCCTGTTCC
>DAHZZC010000880.1 GCA_027435495.1 Planctomycetales bacterium | reverse complement strand
CCGACGTCCCCCACACCGTCCGCACGATCAGTCGGACCGGGCTGAACGACGTCGCACGCCAGCGTTCGAGGTCATCTTCGTGCTGCGCCTTGGGGCAGCTGGCCTGCGCCGGTGCTATCCGTTGCGAGCCCGACTTCGCCTGCGTGACCTACAACCGGGACCACGACTAACCCCTCGACGCCGGGATCAGGGGCCGCGGTGTGGCCCACCCCGCCTACCTGGGAAGCGAGGCGTGGGTCGATCCCGAGGAGGCGTTCGTCGCCAGCCTCTCAAGCGGCCAGATGCTGACCTTGCCGGCCCTGGCTGCCAGGAATCGGTCCGTGGTGAACGGCCACAAGGCCCCGTTGGTATCGGGCTCATTCCGGCACGATTGCGGCTCGGGGCCTCGCGGCGGCCGCCGCCAGGGCCATTACAGCTTCTAGAGTCTCACCGACACGGGCATGCGACGCTCCGACATCGTCAATGGCATGATCCGTTGACCTGGCCCGAATTCATGCGGGATCGCCCGCCGAAGAAGCGGGTCGCTGGACATTCCCGACCTCTCTGCGAATCCGTCCCGAGAAGGCATTACTCCCGACGCCCACGAGGTGCAGGAAGACCGCATCGATTGCCGAACGAAGGACTCCCCAGATTTGCTCATTTCTTTTTTGACGGCGCGAGGTTAGAATCTGGTCGGTAGGTCTGACGACCGAGTTGTACCGCCGGCTCTTTCCGGATCCGGTCCTGGCTCTGCTCCCTCGCCTTTCCCGCCTCCGTGGGCTTCAACAGAAGCCCCTTTTCTTCTAGACCCGGAAAACATCCTGCGGGTCGCCGGCCTGTCGAAGCGGAATCCGATCATGGGCAAGAAGCTATACGTGGGCAACCTGACCTACAACGTCAACGAGTCCGACCTGGAGGCCTTGTTCTCCCAGTTCGGCACGGTTCAGAGTGCGCAGATCATCGTTGACCGGGACACGAACCGCTCGAAGGGATTCGCCTTCGTTGAGATGGGCTCGGACTCCGAGGCCCAGGCGGCGATCGACGGGCTCAACGGCCGAGACCACGGGGGCCGCAACCTGACGGTCAACGAGGCCAAGCCACGGGAGGATCGTGGGGGTGGCGGCGGTCGCGGCGGTTACGGCGGCGGCGGTGGCGGCGGTCGTAGGGGCGGCGGCGGTTACGGCGGTGGTGGTGGTTACGGCGGCGGTGGTGGTGGCGGTCGCTATTGATCGACCATCAGAGCAGAGCCGTGTGCATCCTGGGGCTCGCATGGTCGAGCCCCTCGATCAGATTGGGCCCTTGCGAGGCCCAAGGTCGTCTGGAAAAAAGACGCCGGGTGGGCAACCACTCGGCCCACGAAAGCCGGGCGGTTCAGGCTTCATTGCTCGGCGTCCCCTCGTTTGTGGACACCCGCCCTCGTACCGTGCGAAGGGCTTCGGCGTCGATCGAACGATATCCATCCGGTGAGTCCCCGAATGAACACCTGCCCCGCCGACGAACGCTGGATCTCTGAAGTCGAGCGAGGTCGGAGTTGCCAGGCGATCGTCTCGCTGCCCCCTGGCGAGTCGCTCAAGGCCGGTGACGCCATGCTGTTTGCGCTTTCGCAAGCCCGTCCGGGGCAGCCACCCGCTTACGTCAAGGGTGGCGATTCGGTCCTCGTCTGCCTCACCGATGTCACGGACCTCGGCCGGATCGATCCTACCTCGGGCCAGCCCCTCGTTCAATTAACATGGAGGCCGCCGGGACAGGGCGATCCCGCTGCTCCCGTCGGCAGGCGTGCCGTGAGGCCCGGCTCTCGTGGGCGTGGCTGACCGAACGCCCGAGCGTCCTGAGCAACTTATCAGGGACGAACCTACCCGGAAGGCGATCCCGATGTCAGGTGGCTACTATCACACGCCGGCCAAGCCCATCTCGAGCAGGGTGAGGTGCCCGGTGTGCCAGCAAGAGGTGTACTCTCGTGCGGGCATCCACCCGCAATGTGCCGTGCGGCAATCGGATCCCCCGAGGCCGAAGAAACAGGCCGTGATCATCACCGACCCGGTGGGGGAGCGGACCTAGTACACCCCGGCTGAATCGGTCTTCCACGATCGGGACGGCTTTGCAATGATCCTCTAAACCGCCTACTTTCTCAAACGGGCATCGGGGAGTCGGAACGATGCCAGGGAGGGCGCGCAAGCTCATCATCACGGAACGTCAGCAGTCCGTCCTTCAGACGATGGTCCGTTCCGGCACCTGTCCCCAGGCCGTCGCCCAGCGGGCGCGGATCATTCTTCTGGCCTTCGACGGCCTCGCCAACGAGGACATCGCCGGGCGGGTCGGGTGTGAACGCCATGCGGTCGGCCCCTGGCGGCGCCGCTGGGCCGAGGCGTTCCAGCGACTGGTCTTGGTCGAATGCTGCGAGAAGCCGTCCGCACTGCCGCGCGCGATCGAGGGGGTGCTCAGCGATCGGCCCCGGAGTGGCTCTCCGGGTAAGTTCACCGCCGAACAAGTCACACAGATCCTGGCCGTCGCCTGTTAAGACCCCGAAGCGAGCGGACGACCCGTGACGCACTGGACGCCAACAGAGCTGGCCGACGAGGTGGTCAAGCGCAAGATCGTCGCGTCGATCTCAGCCCGACAGGTCGGGCGTTTTTTAAAATCAGGCCGAGTTGAAGCCGCATCTGAGCCGGTACTGGCTCAACGCCAACCCGGACGACCCCGACGCCTTTCGGGCGCAGGTCCAGGTCGTTTGCGCGTGTTACCAGGCGGCCCCGGCGTTGTCCAGGGACGGGGCCCACACGGTGAGTGTCGATGAGATGACCGGCATCCAGGCGCTCGAACGGATCGCGCCCACCCGGCCGATGCGGCCGGGGCGAGTCGAGCGGCGCGAGTTCGAGTACACCCGACACGGCACCCAGTGCCTGATCGGCAACTTCGACGTGGTGACCGGGGAAGTGATCGCACCGACGGTCCAGGCGACGCGGACCGAGGAGGACTTCGCCGGTCATATCAAGCGGACGGTCGCCACCGACCCCGAGGCGACATGGGTCTTCGTTTGCGACAACCTCACGACGCACTGCTCGGAGTCACTGGTCGGGTACGTCGCCGAGGCGTGCGACCTCAAAACGGACCTCGGGAAGAAGGGGAAGTCGGGGGTGCTCAAGTCGGTCGAGACGCGCAAGGATTTTCTGACAGAGTCAAGGCACCGCATCCGCTTCGTGTATGTCCCCAGGCACACGTCCTGGTTGAATCAGATCGAGATCTGGTTCGGCATCCTGGTCCGCCGCGTGATCAAGCGCGGGAACTTCACGTCGACGGCCGACCTTCGCGACAAGATTCTGGCATTCATTGACTATTTCAATCGAACCATGGCCAAGCCGTTCAAGTGGACGTCCACCGGAAGGCCGCTGAACGTGTAAAGCCAGGCAACCAGCGACGAGCGGGCAAAACCCTCCGCCCTGTGGAGGGGGAATTCAGCCGGGATGTACTAGTTGATTCCGATCTTCGGCCTCGCGACGATCCCTGAAGTCCTTCTGACGGAAACCCGGCGGGAAATAGGTCCGCCGACGGAGGTTACTGCTCCAATCTCGGCGGGCGGCACCATTGATTCGTAGCGGCGGCGGGCGGAGACTATCGGTCTGACCGAGGAGAACCCTACCATGATTCGACCGATCGATCCGGCGGCTCGGGCCGGCCGGCTGCTGGCGTCCTGTCTGATCCTGTCGGCGATCGCGACGCCCGAGGCGCTCGCCGGGGAGCCGGACGCCTACCTGACGTTCGTCCGGGCGCGGGGCGTTGCGGTTCGCGAGGGCGATGCACCGCCGAAATCGATCGAAGAATGGAACGCGCGGCGTGCCGAGATCCGGCGGCGGATCACCCTCGCGATGGGGACCGTTCCCGATCCTCCTCCGCCGCTCGATCCGGTGCATCACGGTACCCTCGACCGCGAGGGATACCGGGTCGAGAAGTGGACGTTCCAGACAATGCCCGGCGTCCGGATGACGGCCAATCTCTACGTCCCCGACGGCAAGGGTCCAGATCCGGCGGTCCTCTCGGTCCACGGCCATTTCGCCGGTGCGAAGCAAGACCCGACCGTCCAGACGCGTTGCATCGGGATGGCCCGACTGGGGTTCGTCGTCCTCTCGGTCGACGCCTTCGGCGCCGGCGAACGGGGGGTCGGCAAGGCGCTCGGCGAGTATCACGGCGAGATGACCGCCGCGACGCTCTTCCCCGCCGGACTGAACCTCGCCGGCTTGCAGGTCTTCGAGAATTCCAGGGCGCTGGCCTTCCTCGCGACCCGGCCGGAGGTCGATCGCGAGCGCGTCGGCGTCACCGGGGCGAGCGGCGGCGGCAACCAGACGATGTACGCAATTTCCCTGATCGACAGCCTGAAGGTGGGCGTCCCGGTCTGCTCGGTCGGGAACTACCACGCCTACCTCGGCGCCGCCTGCTGCCTCTGCGAGGTCGTCCCCGGCGCCCTCACGTTCACCGACGAATGGGGCGTGCTCGGCCAGGCGGCACCGAAGCCGCTGATGATCGTCAACGCGACCCGAGACGCGCCGCAGTTCTCCGTCGCCGAGGCAAAGAAGACGCTCGCCGGGCTGGAGCCACTCTATCGACTTTACGATCGGACGGCCAACCTCCGGCACACCCTGATCGAGTCCGGGCACGGCTACAACAAGGCGATGCGCGAGGCCGCTTACGGCTGGTTCGCCCTCCACCTGAAGGGCGAGGGCGACGGCTCGCCGATCCACGAGCCCGAGCTGAAGACCGAGGACCCCGAAGCGCTCCGATGCTTCCCCGGCGAGACGCGGCCCGACGACTTCGTCACGCTCCCGAAGTACGCGGCGGCGGTCGGACGGAAGCTCCTCGAATCGCGACCGATCCCCGAGGATTCGGCCGCCTGGAAGGCCGAGGCGGATCGTCGACGCTCGGCGCTGGAGCGGCGGCTCGGCCTGGTCGAAGGCCGGGGCCCCCTGATCGTCGCCGAGTCTGAACGCAACCACACGTCGATCGAATTCGAGCCCGAGCCGGGCATCCGGCTCTCGGCGAACGTCGGGCCGACACGCGGGCGCGAAGCATCCCGAGCCATCCTGCTGGACCTCGAAGGCTCCGCCCACTCTGACGCAAGCCCGATCGCCGGGGCGCTCCGGAAGGCCGGCTGGTCGGTCGTTACGCTCGACCTCCGCGCCACCGGGCGACATGCCCCGATCCACAACGCCGTCGGCCAGGCCCCCGACCACAACTCGGCCGAGTGGGGGCTCTGGATCGGGCGTCCACTGCTCGGCCAGTGGGTCACCGATGTCCGTCGGCTGCTCGATGTGCTGGAGACCCTGGGCCGTGCCGAGACGACCGCCGTGGTCGGGATCGGGCCCGCCGGCATGGTCGCGCTGGCCGCCGCAGCGGTCGACCCGCGGATCAAGAGCGTCGCGGCGATTGGAACGATCTCGACCCTCGTCTCCGACCGCCCCTATCGCGGCCAGCGGCTCGGAACGATCGTCCCGGGGATGCTGGTGGACGTCGGCGACGTCGCTCACCTCGCGGCCCTGGCCGCACCGCGTCGGGTCTTGATCGCCGGAGGCGTCGGGCCGGACGGGAAGCCGATCGACGGTGATTCTCTCCGCCATGCCTACGCCCCGACGGCCCGCGTCTTCGGACTGCTCGGGAGCGAAGGGGCGCTCCGGATCCTCGACCACGACGATCCAGCGCGGATCGAGCAGGCGCTCCGGTGAGCCGCGGTTCGATCCTTCGAGGGGGAGGATGGCCGACGACTCTCCAGGCCCATCATTTCAGTCCGGCGACCGCGTACACCAGGCAGCCCCAGGCGATCGGCCAGGTGGCCAGCAGACAGAGACCGGCGCGGTGGGTCCAGCTCGGTGAGTCGGCCGGTCCCGGGGTCGGGCCGACCAGGCGGGAGCCGGCCGCGGCGGCGATCGGGACCAGGCCGAAGATCAGGACATCGGCCGGGCCGAACTCGCGGAGCCGGGCCGGGATCACGAAAAGGCCGAGGACGATCCAGTAGCCGCCGACGAGCAGCCAGGCCCATTCGGCCCAGGTTCTTGAATGGGTTCCGTTGGCACGCCGACCCAGCAGGATGGGACCACTCATCGCCAGACCGAGCCAGAGATACGCCGTGATCGCCGAGACGAACAGCCGGGTCGGCGGCGGGTCTT
>DAHZZC010000879.1 GCA_027435495.1 Planctomycetales bacterium | reverse complement strand
CTCAACCGCCGAGAGGCCGCGGCGTTCGCGCGCCGTCCGAATTTTTCCGATGCCGACGCGCTCGCCTTGCTCCAGAACTGGCAGAGTCGGGGTGTTGAGTGGGGCGCGATCACGGATGGACCGCGCCCGGCGATGTTCCTTGCCCAGGGGAAGAAGTACCGGGCCACACCGCCGGAGGTCGAGGTGGTCAACCCGATTGGGTCGGGCGATTCGATGCTCGCCGGGACCGTCGAAGGCTGGCTCCGAGGGATGGGGCCGGAGTCGATGATTCGACACGCGATGGGATGCGCCGTTGCCAACGCAATGACCTGGGACGCCGGCGCCCTCGACCTGGACGAGGTCGAGCGATGGGCCGACGAGGTTGGGATCGAGCCGATGGGGCGAGCCGGTTCGCCCTGAAACCCGCAGAGGGGCTCTCTCAGACCGGCCGCGACGGGACTCGGGTCCACGTTCGCTTCAGCCGGAGGAACCGGCGTTCGAAGCCATAGTACGAGCCGGCCGCCAGGGCAATGGTCAGCGCCAGTGCCCCGATTGGTAGCAGATATTCCTTGTTCGGGAACCAGCCCATGCGAATGTCGAGTCGGTCGCGTGCCCAGAGTGCGACCTCATGGTACATGTACAACCCGTAGCTGATCTTTCCCAGCCAGACCAGCCTCGAATACGCGAGCGATCGTTGCAGCCATCCCCGCCCCCAGACCGCAACCATCACGATCCCTACCCCGCAGAGCCAGATCCAGACGAAGTCGAAGGTTCGGTGGATCGGCGTCCCCTGGCCGAGACGCGGCCAGGTCAAAAGCCAGCCGAACCCCACGTAGATCGGCCACTGGAGCCATCGGAGCCATCGCCTGAGGACCGGACGGTCGCGGTTCGACCCCAGAACCATCGCCAGCAAGACGCCGCTCAGCAGTGTGTCGAACTGTGCGAAGGTGTTGAAGACAATCATCAACTGGCTCTCGAATCGGTAGGCGCACCACCCTCGAAAGGCGACGGAAGTGGCGATCATCGCCGCGACGATCGGGACCCGGAGCCGGGGCGTCACGATCGCGACGAAGAGCGGGACAATCAGGTAGAACTGCTCCTCCACGCAGACGCTCCAGAGAACGCTCAGCCAGTCGGGCGCCGGCCGGATGAGCGCCATCGACCAGTTCCCCAGGAACGCCAGGAACGGTAGCAGGTGGGTCCTGAGCATCTCGCGATAGGTGGACGTTCCGAGCTGGCCATCAAGACCCGGCAGAACGAAAAAGCCGATCGCGATCAACAGGTAATAGAGCGGCCAGATCCGCAGGATGCGGCGGATCCAGAAAGCCTTCAAATGGATGCGCCCGTATCGGGCCTCCTCGCGGAGCAAGAGCGTGGTGATCAGGTATCCGCTGAGGATGAAGAAGAGCTGAACGCCATAGCCACCGTTTTCGCGGAGAGCCCGGGCGGCTGTCCGGCCGACGAGCATCCGGACCATTCCCTCGGGCCATCCCCCGTGGAAGAAGAAGACCATGAGGAACGCGATGAACCGCAGGCCGTCCAGCTCGGGGAGGTAGAGGCGCTCCCCGGATGGCGTCGTCTCGCTGGAGGGCTCGGATCGACTGGGTTCCATCATGCCCCCGTCATTCCACTGGCTCGGCGCCGTGCTACCCGGTCCGCGATCCCATCGACCAGCCGATCGGCGAGGTCATCGCCGGGGCCAAGCGTTTCGAAGGAACCGTCGGGCTCGACCAGATGAAGAGTGTGCCGGCCTTCCCTCAGTGTCTGCAAGTCGTTCGCGACCGTCAGGTTGGCCCGGTTCGTCTGGGCCGCCTCGGCGGCGCGGCTGATCAACTCTTCCAGCGTCACCCCGGAAAGCAGCTTGAATCCGACGAGGAAGACATTCGGCGAGGTCTCGCGCACCGATCGGATCACCTTCGGAGCGCGCCGGCATCGGATGACCATCGCCTCGGCCTCCGAGTCCATCTTACCGGGCCTCGGCTCGGGCTCGTAGTCGGAGGCAGCCATCGCCAGCACGGCGACGTCGATCGGCCGCGATCGCAGGAGGTCGCCCAGTATCCGGGCATACTCGCCGACGGTCCCTTCCTGGAGAGGGAGCAGGTGAAGCCGGTCGCGTGAGTCGATCCATCGCCGGCGCAATGCGGAGAGGCGCTCCAGTTCGGTCCTGGGAGAGGGCGCCTCGAGGTCGAAATGGGCCAGTCGGCGCAGGGGAACGAGAGCCGTCGGCGTCTGGATGTGCCAGACCGAATCTCCCCGCGCCAGAAACGCCTCGGTGATCGCCGCTGCCAGCCGTCCGGTGGAGACATTCGTCAGCACCCGGACGTCGTCCACCGGCGCGATCGTCCCGCCCCCGCTCACGACGATTTGCATTTTTGTTCTTGGTGATTGGTAATTGGTAATGGGTTGCGGTTCTGGGGTCGATGGGCGGTTGTGAAGACGATCGGGAAATCCTAGAGTGTCGGTCAGGGGACCGGCCATCCGCCGGCTGTGAACCAATAACAAATGGCAAATTACCAGTGACACATGACAAATAACAACTCCATCGAGGCGGAGCTGCTTGAAGAGATGGCTCGCTGGCCGATCTTCGACCCGCACTCGCACATTGACCCGCACCGACCGGCGGCTCGGCACCTCGACGAGGTGCTCGGCTATCACTACTATACCGAGCTGGCTCACTCGGCGGGGATGCCCGCGGATCGGGTCGCGGCGGAACTGGATCCGGACGTCCGCGCTCGGAACCTCGCCGAGTACCTGGATCGAATCGATTCGACCGTCCAGTATTCCTGGCTCCTGGAGATCGCTCGAACCTTCTACCGGTTCCCATCCGACCGGATCACGCCGAGGACGATCGCCGAACTGATCGAGCTTGCCGACCATCGCCGCGACGGTGAGGCCTGGGATCGGCAGGTCTGGGAGACGAGCCGGCTCGAGGCGGTCTTCCTTACCAACGACTTCGACGATCCGCTGGAGGGCTGGGATACCTCGACCTTTGTTCCCTGCCTGCGCACCGACGACCTGGTCCTCAAGCTGCACGAACCGCGGACGATCGAGCGGCTCCGGTCGGCCTCGGGCGTGGATGTACAGGATCAGGCCAGCCTGCGCGAGGCGATTGGAGCCCTCTTCGAGAAGTTCGTCAGCCGGGGGGCCCGCGCCTGTGCCATCAGCCTGCCTCCCGATTTTCTCCCGAGGCCGGCGTCACCCAGAAGGGCCGTGACCCCGATTCGCAAGGCCATCCACGGGATGGATCTTCGCCCCGACGAGCGCGACGAGATCCGATGCGCTGTCTTCTGGACCCTTGCAGAATTCTGCGATGACTTCCGCCTTCCCTTCGACCTGATGATCGGGCCGATCCGGAACGTCTACCCGGACGGAGTTCTCGGTGGTCGCGACCTCTTTGACCGTCGGGTCAGCCTGTACGATTACCGAGAGCTCTTCAATCACTTCCAGGGTGTAACGTTCCCGGTTTCGACCCTCTCGCCCGACGCTGGTGCGGAACTGGTTGCCTACTCCTGGATCTTCCCCAACGTCCTGCCGATGGGGCACTGGTGGTACTCGAATGTCCCGGCCTTCATCGCCGCCGACCTGAAGGCCCGGCTCCAGGCGGTGCCCAAGGTGAAGCTGCTCGGATACTACTCTGACGCCTACAAGCTGGAATTCATCCTCCCCAAGTTTCAGATGTACCGTCGCGTTCTGGCGAAGGTCCTGGCCGAGGACGCGATCCGAGGGCGGGGCTGGACGGTCGAGCAGGCGCTGGAAGTGGCTCGACTGGTGTTGCTGGAGAATCCAAGGAGGATCTTCTCAGGGGTTGGTCGGCCGGCAAGCCCTTCGACGAAGATTTGACCGGGGCGACATTGCAGGGCATGCTTGGAGATAAGGAGAGGCCCGGCGCTGTCCCGTGCTCCGCGTCCGAAAGGGAGGCGGGTGGGACAGACTGGGCCCGAGGCCATGGCAGGTCCGGCAGATTCAGCAACAACCGGGATGGGGGGGCGCGGCCCGTCATGAACGGTTGCCGGCCGCCCGGAGGGTTCAGCCGTCATGGCCGAGAAATACCAAGGAGCCGCCGGATCGGCGGTCGTCGCTCTGGGCCTGGCCCTGGGCGGAAGCTGGACGGCCCAGGCCCAGGGGGTCTCGCCGTCCACGGGGAGCGGTTTGGGGACCGGCGCGGGGGCCGGCGCGATGTCCACGGCCAACACCGGAGCGGGTGCGGGCGCGATGTCGTCGGCCAACCCGCTCTCAGGCTCGGGTGCGATGACGGCGCGGGGGCCTGGCTCGCCGATGGGCGGTGGAACCGCGCTGCCCCTCGGCCCTCGACGTGGAACCGTTCCCTTCGGGCCGGGCGTCGATGTCTCGTTCCCGAACGACCCTTATCTGGTTCCCTTCCTCCTCCCGATCGAAGCGGCCAACCCGCTCGAAACGAAGGCGCCCGACAAGATCCATTCCTCGTTGCTGAACGAGGCCCGTGCGATTGTCGACCCGGCCGAGCGGAGCCTGGCCCTTCGCCAGATTGCCAACGGGGCGATGGCCGACAACCAGATGATGCTCGCCCATCGCATCCTGGAAGAGTCCATTCGGGCGACCTCGGAGGTGAACGTCCCTCTGGTCCGTGACCAGCGTCTCATTGGACTGGTCATCTCGCTCAACCGGCTTGCCGATACCCTGCTCCGGATCGGCCGCGAGAACCAGGGGCGGATCGCGACAGCCGACGAGGCGGCGACCGCTGGCCTCGAAGCCCTGAAGAAGTACCCTGAGACCACGGTCCTCATCCGCCTGGCTCGACTCGAATGGCGACGAGCGGTCTACCTCGCCCGGTTGATCAGCAACCCGACCTACAGCAACGAGATGCTCTACCAGATCGCGGAGAGCGAGGCGATCGGTAGTTCCTCGATCGCCAACGATTTCCTGGTCGCCGAGGAGATTGAGTCGCTGGGCAACCGCCGAGGTGCCGGTGTTAATACCGCTCCGCCGTCGCCACGCCCCTATCCGCCGACGACCACCAACCCTCCCTCGCGACCGGACCGCGGTCCGGTTCCGGCACAAGCACCGGCGCCACTGGGCGGCCGATCACCGGCCGACCTCGCTCGGGGGGCGATCGAGTTGCCTCCTGTCCCCCCCGATCGCAAGCAGGCCGGCGACTTCACGAAAATCGCCGATGAACTGCTCCTCGACGCCTGGAACGTGGCGAGCCAGATCGAGCGGCTGATCTGGAAGAACCGGGCCATGGTCCGGATCTCGCTCTCCGCGTCCGATTCGCGGCAGTTCTCCCGCGGAGTGGAGATGGCCCGGACCATCGACAACGCCGAGTCTCGCTCCGAGGCACTTCTGCTGCTGGCCGAGGCCATGTGCCGCCCCGAACACAGCCATCCCGCTCAGGCGACGGCCGCCTTTCAGGACGCTGCCGAGGCCGTCGCCTCGATCCCGCAGGCCGGGCTCCGCGGCGTGATGACGGGCTTCCTGATCGACAGCCTGATCGCCGCTGGCCGGTTCGAGGACGCCCGCTCCTGCACCGTGATCTAC
>DAHZZC010000878.1 GCA_027435495.1 Planctomycetales bacterium | reverse complement strand
ATCTGGACCGACCTCGTCGCCGAAATCCAGAATCGAAAGCCCGCCGACCAGACCCCTCCCCTCGTTGCCATCCGCGCAACGGCCCTCTACGAGATCGCAACGACCTTCGGCATCCCGACGCCGAACGACGACGGCGACCTCGGCCTCGGCGTCGCGGCCCTGAAGCGATTCCTCGAAGCGGCGCCGACGCACCCGAAGGCCGTCCGTGCTTGCTATTCCATCGGGGCCGCCTATCTGCACCGCGGCAAGGCGACCGAGGCTTACAACGCCCTCGAACGCTTCCTCCGCGAGGACGGATTCCGGATCGAGACCGACGAGGCCCGGCGCGACTGGTCGGAGCTCTCGATGAGAGCCTCGTTTCAGGTCGCCCGGATCCTCCAGGGGCAGCAGCGTTTCGTCGCGGCGATCGCGGCCTGGCGAGGTTACCTGACCCGATTCCCCAACGGTCCCCAGGGCGCCGACGCCCAGCGAGCCATCCTCGACACCGAGTTGATGATCGCCGCCGACCACCTGACGCGGCATCATTACGCCGAGGCCCGCGCCTCCTGGTCGGAGTTCGTCGCCCGCAACCCGCTCGACGAACGCGTCCCCGCGCTCCTCTTCGAGATCGGCCGGAGCTACCGAGAGGAAGACCAGTTCGACCGCGCTGTCGCCGCCTGGGAAGCCCTCGCCGCCAAGTTCCCCCAGAGCGAGCCCGCCGCGCACGGACAGTTCGAGGCAGCCTCGATTTTTGAGACCGAGAAGGGCGACCCCACCGAGGCGATCGAACGGTTCCGCAAGATCGAGGTCGAGCCCTGGCGGACCCAGGCCCGGCAGCACGTCGCCGTGATGGAGTCGAAGCACCTGCTCGTCGTCACGCCCCGCGCCTTCCGTTCGGGAGAGCCCGCCCACCTGGTGATCACGACCCGGAACATCGAGACGCTGAAGTTCGACGCCTACCGCCTTGACCCCGAAGCTTATTTTCGCGCCAAGGAGTCACTTTCCCAGGTCGAGGCGCTCGACATCGGCCTGGTCGCGCCCGATGCCTCCTGGACGGCGTCCGTCCCCGACTACGCGAAGTATCGCCCGTCCGAGGCAAAGTACGAACTGAAGCCGCTGAAGCTCCCGGGAGCCTACGCGGTCAAGGTGACAGACGAAAAGACGCTCCAGGCAACGACCCTCGTCGTCGGCAGTGACGTCGACGCGATCGTCAAGACATCGCGTGAGCAGGTCCTCGTCTTCGCGCAGGACAGGAAAACCGGCCGGGGCCGCGCCGGCGCCCGGGTCCTGATCTCGGACGGCAGCCAGATCGTCCTGGAGGCGAAGACCGGCGACGACGGCGTTTTGCTCCACCCCTGGAACCCCTCGCGACCACCCGGGCAAGGGCTGAGCTATCTCGTGATCGACGGACCCGACGTCGCCGGCTCGGGCCTCGCCGTTCCGGGCACGCTGGCCCAGGGGATCAGCCCGAGGGCTTACATTGAAACCGATCGCCCCGCCTATCGACCCGGCCAGAAGGTTTCCATTCGCGGCGTCATCCGCGAGGTCGAGAACGGCCATTACGCCGTAAAACCGAAGTCCGCCTATCGCCTCGAAATCTTCGACAGCCGGGGCCGGACGCTGGTCGAGCGGCCCGTCATTCTCTCGGAGTTTGGGACGTTCCACGACTCGCTGCCGCTCGACCCGGGCGCCCCGGTGGGAGCCTATCGAATCGTCGTCTCCGAGCTAGGCAAGAACACCTTCCAGGGAGCGTTCCAGGTCCAGGCGTACCAGCTTCGGCCCATCGGGATGTCGATCGAGCTGGAAAAGGCCGTCGTCCACCGCGGCGAGGAAGTCCGCGCTGAGGTCGTGGCGCGGTATCGATTCGGAGGACCAATCGCCGGGCATCCAATCGCGGTCCGCCTCCCCGACAACCGAATTCTGCACGGAACCACCGACGCCGCCGGCAAGTTCCACGTGGCGTTCTCGACGAAGGAATTCGCCGAATATGAGATCTTGATGATCAATGCGATCCTCCCCGAGGACGGCGAGCAGGAGGTCGCCTACGTCAAGGTCGCCGCCCGAGGCTTCGAGATCGACGTCCGGACGACCCGAGACGTCTACCTCGACGGCGAATCGTTCGCCACAGAGATCGAGACGACGGACCCGCTCGGCAAGCCGGTCGGCGAATCGCTCTCGGCATCGCTCGTGAAGCGGGTGAATGTTGAGGGCCGGATCACCGAGCGCGAGGTCGCGCGGAAGTCAGTCAGGACCGACACGAAGACGGGCCGGGGCTCCGTCACCTTCCGCGCCGACGACGCCCAGGGCGGATCGTACCTGGTCCGCGTCGCTGGAACGGACCGATTCGAGACGCCGATCATCGTCGATCGGGCGCTGACGATCTCGGGCCAGCAGGACGAGACGAAGCTCCGGCTCCTGACCGATCGCGTTCGGTTCAAGGTCGGCGAGGAGGCGAGCATCAACCTCCACAGCCGGGGCCGATCCGGCCCCGCGCTCCTGACCTGGGAGGCCGATCGCATCCTCTCGTACCGGATCGTCGAACTGAAGGAGGGAGACAACGCGATCGCCTGGGCCGTCGACAACGGCCAGTTCCCCAACTTCACCCTCACCGCCTCGCGAATGTGGCAGAGCGATTTCGACCAGGCCCGGCTCGACCTCCAGGTCGAGCGCGACCTCCGCGTCACACTGAAGCCCTCGAAGCCGGTCGTCGGACCCGGCGAGCCGATCGAGCTGGATGTCACCACGGTCGACCAGTTGGGCCGACCCGTCGCGGCCGAGCTCTCGATCGCGATGGTCGACCAGTCACTCCTGCACCTCTTCCAGGACCGACTCCCCGAGATCGGCGCGTGCTTCTACAACCAGTCGCGGACGGGCTCGTTCGAGACCCGATCGACGAACACGTTCCGATATCAGCCGGGGACGATCCCGGTCCCACAGGCGATCGTCGAGGACGCCGAGCAATACGCCGCGATGACCGCGAACGCGGTTCAGGAAGAACGCCTGCTCCGTGAGGCCCAGCAAGTGGAAGCCGCGTTGAGGAATGCCCATGGCGATCCCATGCCTTCCCAGCAACCGGGCGGGGCCTTTGCCTTTGGCGGCTTCATCGGCGGTCAAGGAGAGGGGCGAATGGGTGGCATGATGGCGGGAGTGGCGAACGGTCAGGTCGCCAAAGCCCCCTCTCCCGCGGACGCTAAACCGATGCCGAGGGCTGCCGGCCCGATGGCCGCGAACGTTCCTGACTCGACTGCCAGGGATTGGCGGGACAAGGCCGATCGCAGCGAGCTCGCTGTCTCGGATAGCAAAGGGGTTCCCGCAACCAAACGATGGGGCAAAGAGGCCGACCGCCGCGGGGAGCCGACGCGCGAGCGGTTCGTGGAATCGGCCTACTGGAATCCGGCCGTCGTCACAGGTCCTGATGGCAAGGCCCGGGTGACGTTCAAGGCCCCGTCGGCCCTCTCGGAATACCGGATCACGGCGCGAGGCGTCACCGGCTCCGACACCCTCGCCGGTCAGACCACCGCCGAACTCGCCGTTCGCAAGGACTTCTTCGTCGACCTGAAGGTCCCGGCCTCGCTCACCCAGGGCGATAAGCCGCGATTCTCGGCGGAGGTCCATCACCGGGGCGTTCGCGGGACGCTGAACCTGAAGCTCGCGACCTACGCCGTGGGTCGCGACGACGTCTTCCCGAAGAAGCTTGAACTCGCCGGAGACGGTGTCGAGGAGATCGCCTTCGAGCCATACGAGGTTCCCGAGGGGGATTCGCTCCGCCTGACCCTCACGGCGACCGTCGGCGAAACGCGCGACGAGATGGTGGTGGAGGTCCCGATTCACCTGTGGGGCGTCCCGGCCTTTGCGTCGGCCTCAGGGACGAGCGGCGACAGCACAATCGTCTTCGTCGGTTTCCCGCCCGGCCGGACTTATGAGGATCCCGAGCTTCGAATCGCGATCGCGCCGACGGTCCGCCGGATGCTGGTCGAGCTGGCCCTCGGCTCGCCGATCGGCGTCCGGCCTTCGGCGAACGACCTGGAGAGCCTGGCGCGTTGCCTCCCGCCGCCGACCAACACGACGGCTGATCGTGCCTCCGAACTTCTGGCCGCGGTGTCGGTGCTGAGTGACCTCCGCGACGTCCAGGCCGGCGAGGCGCCCGAGGCGGTTCGACTCGTCGATCGGATCCGATCGCTGGTCTCCGAACTGTCCGCTTCCCAGACCCCGGACGGCGCCTGGCCGTGGGTCACATCGGGACGGATTCCCGAGGCGAACGGCCAGCGGCCGATCCCCGATAACGATTGGAGAACGACGGCCGCGGTCGTCTGGGCGATGGCCGAGGCCGAGCGGCTCGGACTCCTCAGCGATCCGAAGGTCCTCGACCAGGCGATCCGCTACCTGAACCAGCAATTCGCGCAGCTTCGCCCCGCGGATCACGAGGCCCGGGCCGCGATCCTTCACGCTCTCTCGACCCGGCACGCCGCCCGCTTCGAGTCGGTCAATGCGCTGAACCGGGCTCGCAACCAGCTTTCGGATGCCGGACTCGCCTACCTCGCGATGACCTTTGCCAACCTCGACCGCCCGACCCTCGCCGCTGAGATCCTGGGAATCCTGGGTCCTCGGGCGAAGAGCGAATCGGCCGGGCCGGGGCGTCCCGATCGGTTGTACTGGGACGGGGCGGGGCGGAACGGCTTCGTCCGGTCGGCGGCCGAGATCACGGCAATGGTCGCAATCGCCTACGCCCGGTCCAGTCCCGACGCGCCCGAGAGAAGGAAGGCCGTCGCCTGGATCGAGGCGCACCGGGTTGGCGACGGCTGGCTCCCTCACAAGGCGACCGGCCCCGCGCTCACCGCACTCGCGCTCGACCAGAGCCGCGCCCGGGCCGCCGAGGACCGATACCAGCTCTCGGTGACGGTCAACGATCTGAAGGTCGCGACGATCCACGTCCAGGGCCCGACCGCCGGCAAGACGGTCGCGGTCCCGAGGGCCTCGGTGAAGGCCGGCGAGCCGAACCGAATCCGGTTCGAGATGGAAGGCCGTGGGAGGTTCGGCTACTCGGCCGTCCTCTCAGGCTTCACCCGCGACTTCGCCCCCGACCAGACGCGAGGCAACCGTGTCGCTCTCGTGGATCGCCGGGCCTATCTGAAGACGGCCCCCGAGCTCGACGGCCGAACGCTCGCGACAGGCTTCTCCGTCGCCGTCGATCCGGCCGAATTCGAAAACCGGGCCACACAGGTCGAGCCCGGCGGACGGGTCCGCGTCGAGCTGGATATCGTCCGGGGCGGCAAGCTTGGCGAGGCCGACTGGGACCGCGAGTTCCTCGTCGTGCAGGACCAGCTTCCGGCCGGGACAACGCTCGTCGAGGGCTCGCTCCGGTCGCGGGCCTCCTCGTACGAGCTGGTCGACGGCGTTCTCACGCTCTACTTCCCGCCCGGCTCCTCTCCGTGGAAGACCTCGTACGAGATCCTCGGCTCGATCCCAGGCGAATATCGCGTGCCGCCGGCGATGGTCCGGAGCGCCTATGAGCCGGGCCGATCTCACCTGGGCCGACCCGAGGCGTTCCGCGTCCGCCGCCCGAAAGAGCCCGACACCGACCCCTACCGCCCAACGCCCGACGAGCTTTTCGCCCGCGGCAAGGCCCACTTCGAGGCAGGCCGTTACGAAAAAGCTGGCGAGGCGCTGGAACCCCTCTTCGGCGGCTATACCCTCCGAGACGCGATCGCCCGCGACGCCGCGCGGATGCTCCTGCTCATCAGCATCCGGGAGGGCCGGGCGCGGTCGATCGTCCAGTATTTCGAGGTGGTCAAGGAGAAGTCGCCCGACCTCTTCCTGAGCTTCGACCAGTTGACGGCCATCGGAGCCGCCTATCGCGACATCAAGGAATACGAGCGCTCCATGATTGTCTGGCGGGGGCTGGTCGAGGCGAGTTATCTGGAGGATGCCAGGGTGGGCGAACTGCTCCGCCAGCGTGGGCGAAGGCTCGAAGGGCTCGCCTACCTGATGGACCTCTGGCGGTCGTATCCGCAGACCCCGGCGATCGATGCCGACTTCTTCGGGCTCTCGCAGGTCTTCGTCCAGGAGGCCGGCAAGGCGTTCACAGATCCCGCGCTACGTCGGGAGCTCGCCTCGGCCGGGATCACGCGGTCGCAGATGCTGCTCCAGTCGATTCGGATGATGCGAACGTTCCTCGTCGGCTCGCCCCGCAGTCCGATGGCCGACGAGGTCAGCCTCTCGATCGTCGGCGCCTTCATCGAGCTGGAGGACTTCGAATCGGTGGTCCGGCTCTCGGATCGATTCACGCGGATCTATCCCCGGAGCCACTACCTCGACAGCTTCCTCTACAGCGAGGCGCTCGGCGACTTCCACCTCGGCCGGTACGACCGCGCGATTGAGGTCGCCTCCCGGATCGCGAAGGCGGTCTACAAGGACGCCGCCGGGGTCGAGCAACCGAGCCCGAACAAGTGGCAGGCCATCTACATCCTCGGCCAGATCTTCGATGCACGCCGCCAGCCGGCGCGGGCTCTCGAATATTACCGGCAGGTTGCGGAGCGATTCACCGACGCCGCCGATGCGGTCCGGTCGTACACCCGCAAGGAACTGAAGCTCGCCGAGGTCACGCTGATCCGCCCGCCGCATCGTCCGGCGGTCGCTGCGCAGCCGACGGGCGGCTTCCGCGTGATCGATGCTGCCGATCCCGCTGAGACCCCCGGCGTGACCGTCGAGTATCGCAACGTCGCCCGGATCGATGTGAAGGTCTACCCGGTCGACCTGATGCAGCTTTATCTCGCCCGACGCAACCTCAATGGGATCGCCGGAATCGACCTGGCTGGGATCACGCCGATGGTCGACAAAACGGTCGACCTCGGCAGCGGGGCCGACTACGACGACCGCAAGAAGCGGATCGAGCTGCCGCTCGAAAAGGATGGCGCCTACCTCGTGATGATCCGGGGCGACGGCCTGCACGCCTCGGGAATTGTGCTGGTCTCTCCCATCGAGATGGAGGTTCTTGAGGAGGACATGGGACCGGTCACGATCGGCCCGAACGCGGTCACGGCAACGCCGTCGCGGGTCCGGGTGACCGTCCGCGACGCCCGGACGGGCGACCTGATGCCGAAGGTCGAGGTGAAGGTGATCGGCAGCCAGGACCGCCGGTTCGTCACCGGCCGGACCGACCTCCGGGGCGTCTTCGTGGCCGAGGGCCTCAATGGCGAGATCACCGCCCTGGCGAGAGCCGGCGCGAACCGCTTCGCCTTCTATCGAGGCCGTCGTTTTGTCCGGGGCAACACACCGGCGGGCCTCGGTGGGCACGGACTGAGTGGCGGACAGCGGGGGCTCACCAAAACACCCGAGCCTGGCCTCGATGTCCAGCTTCGGATGCAGAACTCGGCGAACGCGCTCAAGCAGGTTGAGCGATTGCAGCAGCGATTCGGCCAGCCGAGCAGCAACCGAAACGGCGCCTCGGCTGGCGACTTCCGGTGAGCGCTCTCGGTGGTTGTGTCACCCGGTCAGCCAGTATATAACCGGGACGCCTCGCCTACTCGACCGACCAACCTTCAGCCCAACCCAACGCAACCCCGAGGAGTTCTGATCGATGAAACGGATGATCTCCGCCGCCCTGATGCTCGCAATCTCCGGCCTGGCTGTTCCACGGGTCACAGAGGCCGCTGACGGCCCGGCTCACCGGGTCTTCGAGTTGCGCACCTACCACACGAATGAGGGCAAGCTCGACGACCTGAACAAGCGGTTCCGCGAGCATACCTGCGACCTGCTCAAGAAGCATGGCGCCGAGCTGGTCGGCTTCTGGACCCCTACCGACGAGAAGGACGGCAAGGGGAGCACGCTGGTCTACATGCTGGCTTTCCCGAGCCGGGAGGCCGCGAAGAAATGCTGGTCCGAGTTCGGCGCCGATCCTGAGTGGCGCAAGGTTTTCTCGGAGAGCCACAAAAATGGGGCGCTGGTGAAAAAGGTCGAATCGGTCTTCCTCGAACCGACCGACTACAGCACGCTCCATTGACAGGTCGGGGAGCAACCACGACGAGATAGGTCGGGGAGCAACCACGAAAAACACGAAAACACACGAAATAAGATCTTTTTCAAAAAGATCTCGTCTCGAATCTGGGAATTCTTTCGTGTCCTCCGTGATTTTCGTGGTTCCTCCGAGATTTAATCTTGAATCTGGATTCTTGAATCTGGAATTCGGAAATCTTTTCGTGTCCTTCGTGATTTTCGTGGTTCCTCCGAATCCAGTTCCCGGCCCAGAGCAACATCGACGGCACCGATGAGGCTCTCCCCGAGTCCTTTCTGCCCGATGGCCTCCAGTTCGGCCCGGCAGGCAAAGAGGGCCTCGATGACCCGCGGGTCCCATTGTTTTCCGCGTCCCTCGTCGAGGATTTCCTGAATCTGCATCAGACCCATCCGTCGGCGATATGGGCGGCTGCTCGACATGGCGTCGAACGAATCAGCGACGGCCAGAATGCGGGCCTCGATCGGGATGTGATCGCCGGCGAGGCGGTCGGGATAGCCCGTGCCATCGTAGCTCTCGTGATGATGGCGGACGCCTGGCAGGATGTGGCTGAGCCGCTTGAGATCCTTGAGGATGTTCACACCGATCTCGACATGTCCCTGGATCTTCCGGTATTCCTCGTCCGAGAGCGGGCCCGACTTCTTCAGCACTTCGTCCTCGATCCCGATCTTGCCGACGTCGTGCAGCAATCCGGCGAGGTAAAGGTCGCTCCGTCGCTCGGGGGAGATACGTAGTTCCTCGGCGATCCGGACCGCGATCCTTGCCACTCGTTCCGAGTGGCCGGAGGTATAAGGGTCCTTGGCGTCGATCGCGGCGGTCAGAGAGCGAATGACCCCGAACAGCAGTCCCTTCAGTTCGGCGTAAGCCCGGGCGTTGGCAAGCTGGGCCTCGATCAATGCGGCGACGTAATGCAGCCGCTCGAGTTCCTGTGCGGTGAAAGGGCGTCCCGCGGGGGTGTTGAGAGCGATCAGCCAGCCCGATGGTCCCGCGGCGGCGGCGGCCTGGCGAAGCACCTCGGCCGGGGCGCCCGGGGGAGGCCGATCGACCACGATCGGATCGTCCCGGTTCGGGTCCACTCCCACACGCGGGACCAGGGACCGATAGCCGATCGGCTCAAGCCCCGCCACCTCACCCGCGACGATCGGTGGCGCAAGCGGGTCGCGCGGAACCCAGCCCACCGATTCCGTCCCGGTCGACGACCGGAGGACCGTGGCCGCCAGGTACTGGAACCGTTCCGGCGGCTCGGAGACCCGAAGCCGTCGAATCAGCCGGCCGATGACCACGCGCTCGCCGTTCTCGTCCTGGCCCGAGATCGACGGCAAGATCGCTCCCTCGGTCGCGGTCGATTCATTCATCTCGCTCTCACCGTACATGAGCCCCCCCGATCCTCACGCCCACGAGAACCCTAGTTCATGGATCCTCAGGACGCCAATGGTCAGCGCGTGTTGGACAGCCTCGCGAAACCGCCCTAGGTTTTTTGGTGGCGCGGTCGGTCGGGGGCTGAGGGCTCGCGGTCGGACTGCCCCTCGGCCGCCGGACGGGGAGCATCGGATGTCGGAGCGAACGGCGAGTGGACTCTCGGATCCTGGATCCGCAGGGCGGATCCTCGACGGCTGGAAGCCGGCCGACTCGTCCGTCGAACGCTCGGCTCCCGGGCCGGTGGGCCTTGCCGAGACCGCCATTCACCCAGCGCGTAGGGAGGGGATCGGATCGCTCGGCTTCCTCGACGGCTTCCGTGTCGGCCGGCCAGACGTCCAGGATGCGAACGTGCCGGAGCTCGCCGAGAAGGCCACTGTGCTCCGCGCCGATCGTCCCGAAGGCACGGCCCGGGTTCCGGCCAACGCTCCGGTCCGTCGATCGACATCGGGACCACCCACCGCCGGCGTACTGCCCGGAGTGGGCGATGTCCTGGCTGGCTTCCGAATCCTCCGCGAGCTGGGACGAGGCGCCTTCGCGCGGGTCTATCTCGCCGAGGAGTTGCATCTCGGCCGACGCTCCGTCGCCATCAAGGTCTCGCGGGCCGAGGGGGACGAGCCTCGCATCCTGGCCCGGCTTCAGCACGCGAACATCGTCCCGGTGCATTCGGTCTGCGACGACCCGGAGACGGGCCTCCGCGTCCTTTGCATGCCCTACTTCGGCGGCGCCAATCTCGCGCAGGTCCTCGACCACGCTGGCCCAATCGCCTCAAGTGCCCGGTCGGGCCGGAGCCTCGTCGACGCGATCGACCGGATCAGCCGGGTTGGTCCGGAAGGCTCCAGTCACCGGGCGCTGGAATTGACCGCTCCCTCACCGGCCGCG
>DAHZZC010000877.1 GCA_027435495.1 Planctomycetales bacterium | reverse complement strand
ACGACGTCCCGTTTCTGGGCGGGATCATCGCGGTCTGGGTGATCGGTGGGCTCTTCACGGCGGCCGGCGCGCTGACGCTCGCCGAACTGGGGGCGATGCTTCCCCAGGCCGGCGGATTGTACGTTTTCCTCCGAGCGGCATACGGCGCTCTGCCGGCGTTTCTGTTCGGATGGGTCGAGTTCCTGGTGGTCCGTAGCGGGTCGATGGCAACGCTCGCCGCGGCGTTCGCGCGGTACTTCTCGCACGTCGTCGAACCGCCGAGATCGATTTCGGGCGAGATCTGGCAGGCGGGCGCGGCCGTGGTCGCGATCGCGATCGTGACGATCGTCAACGTGCTGGGGAGTCGGCAGGGAGGCGGGTTGCAGGTCGTTGGGACGGCGCTGAAGGTCGGCGGACTGGTGGTGCTGATCGCACTGCCGTTCGTGGTCGGAGGCGGCTCGACCGCGAACCTCGCCCCGATCGGCCCCGGAGCGATCTCGGCCTCGGCGCTCTTCGCTGGAGTCATGGCGGCGATGGTCAGCGTCCTCTGGGCGTATGACGGCTGGACGAACGTCACTCCGCTCGCCGAGGAGATCCGCGACCCGGGGCGGAACATCCCGCTGGCGATGGTCTCGGGGATGATCGTGCTGGTGGCCGTCTACCTGACGATGACACTCGCGTATCATTATGTGATCCCGATGGAGCAGGTCCGCACGGCACCCCGCGACGCCGAGCATTTCGAGCAGGCCGTCGCGGCGATCTACTGCGACCGACTGGTCGGGTGGTGGGGCGTGCTGGGCGTCTCGATCCTGGTGATGTGCTCCACCTTTATCGCTCTCAATGGCAACGCGATGTCCGGTCCGCGGGCTTACTTCGCGATGGCCCGCGACGGACTCTTTCCGTCGGCGCTCTGCCGGATCCATCCGCGGTTCCGGACTCCCGCCAACGCGATCGTCTCGCAGGCGGTCCTGGCGATCGCGCTGATCGTCGCCGGGACAGCCCTGATCGTGGTCTCGCCGGCCGGATGGGAAGGGACGCTGCCGGGTCCGATCGTGGTCGCCTGGCAGACCCTGAACCAGACGCCGCTCTACGACGTTCTGTATACCTACGTGATCTTCGGCGCCCACATCTTCTACATGCTCGCGATCGCAAGCGTGTTCGTCCTGCGGATTCGACGCCCGGACCTGCCCCGGCCGTATCGGACACTCGGATACCCGGTCACGCCGATGCTGTTCGTCGCGGCCGAGTTGCTGCTGCTCGGTAGCATGCTCGCCGACCCGACCAGCCAGGTCCCGTCGCTGGTCGGTCTGGGGATCGTGGCGGCGGGGGTGCCGGCTTACCTGTTCTTCCGGCGGTCGGCCGGCGGTTCGAGCGGAGACCGGTCACCAGCGTCCAGGACGAAGGACTGAAAATCCCGGATTCCGGATCCGGAGGCCGTGAGGCTCGTTCCTCGGACTGGGAGGATTCTCAGACTCTCGGATCTGGACCAGGCGATCGGCACTTCCGGGGCTCAGACGCTGGTATCGGCGGTTTCGCTGCTAACGCGACCGAAGCCGGGGGCGCACATGGCGGCCCATCGATCGACGTTGACGATGCCCCGATCGGCGATTCGATGGGCGAGCTGCTCTCGGAGCGTGGCGGCGGCATCGCTGGGGTCGATGCCGGCGAGCCGAAAGCGGAGAATCTCGGCCTGAAGTGGCATCTCGGCGTGGTCGTAGAGTTCGATGGCGCGGGTCAATTCGGCGACGGCGCGAGGGACTTTTTTCTGGCAAGCGGCGACTGCGGCGCGGATGTGGTGGGCGTGTGCCCGGGCCCAGTCGACGCCCTCTCGCTCCAGGTTTTTTGCGTCGCGGAGAGCCTGGGTCAGCAGTCGGCCGGGGTGGGGCGATCGGTCGGCCAGGGCGACGGCGGTCCTCGCCCGTAATTCGAACATCTGAACGCGGATCAACTGCACGCGGAAAAGGAGTGAGCGGGTGTACTCGGGCCAGAACGAGACCAGCCGGGCCCAGGCCCGCGCCTCGTCGCTCTGGTAGAGGTCGATATGCATCAGGGCGTCGAAAGCGGGCGTCTGCTGAAGACTCAGCGTTCGGCCCCGTGTCTCACGTAGCGTGGCTTCGAGCTCGGACTCGTTCGTTGGACGCTCGTCGGCGGCGAGGGCGAGGATGGTCCGGTAGAAGGCGTTGAGGTAGTGCCTGGCGTAGAGATCCCCGCGGTCCTGAGCCTCTCGGGAGAGCGAGGTCCATCGGTGTCGGAGTTCGGAGATCTCGCCCAGCTTGTACAGGCCCCAGAGGGCGAAGTTGTGGCCGGTGGCGCGTTCCCAGGCGACGCCGGAGCATCGGTTGCGAAAGAGTTCCTCGGCGCGGGCGAGGGCCTGGACAGCGACCTGCCAACGACCGAAGAGGATCGAGTTCAGTCCGCGGACCAGGTCGATCATTCCGAGGGCCTGGGGCGAGTCAAGGGGATCGGCGATGGCGGCGGCGCGAGCGAGCAAGGCCTCGACCCGGTCGACGGCCGATGGGCCGGCGACGCCCTCGTGCGCGGCTTCCATTGCGACCGCCCTCGCGATGCGGACCGGCTCTCCGGCGCGAAGGGCCATGAGGAGCCCTCGGGCCTGGAAGTCGGCCCCGCGGATCGGCTCGACCATGCTCAATCCGGCGACGGCCGACCAGTAGAGGTCGATTCGCTTCAGGTCGACCGGGGGCACCTGATCGGCCGGTTTCGGGCAGAAGTCGAGGCCGCGTGCCCGAAGGATCGCCCGGTGCCAGAGCATCGACGCCAGCGCCGAGCGGGAGGTCTCGGGCATTCCGATCCCCATGGGGATCAGAAGGTCGCGGAGAAGGGCCAGGCCCTCGTCGATGTGTCCGCTGATGAGGAGTTGGGCCGAGGCGAGCCGCTTCAGTTCGAGGGTTTCGGCTGGCTCGGTCGCGGAGGCCGCTTCGAGGTAAACACGTGCGGCCTGGCATCCTCGACCGGCGTTGGCCAGGGCATCGCCTAGCCGTTTCCGGAGCGAGGGAATGACCGTGGAGTCTGCGGGGGCCAGTTCGATGGCCGTGCGGTAGAGCCGCGCGGCGTGGTCAAACGCCAGCGCTAAGGCTGCCTGGTCGGCGCCTCGTTCGTAGTACGCGCGTGCACGCTGAAGGTCGCCGGCATGGAGGTAGTGGCCGGCGAGAACTTCCGGGTCGGCCGGGCCGGAGGTCGCGAGGACCTCCGCCAGTCGCTGATGATGCTGCCGGAGTTGATCGGGGGGCAATTGCTCGACGATCGAGACGCGGATCCGGTCGTGATAGATTTCGATCTCGTCCGGGATGGGCCCGGCCTGGCGGATCAGCCGGGCGGTTCGGAGTGCGGCGGCCGCAGCCCGGCCCCCAGCACCAAGGCCGGCGGCGCGGAAGGCCATCGACTGGTCGATCGGCCGACCGGCGACCGCGACGGTCCCCAGCAGGCGCTGGGCTTCGTCGGGAAGCTTGCGGATGCGGTCCCAAAGGACCTCATCGAGGTCGAGCCGGCCGATCGCGTCCCACTTCTCAACCGGACCGTAACCGCGGAGGTGCCGGACCAGTTCGTCGACGAAGAGGGGATTGCCGCCGGATTCGCGCGCCACCACGTGGGCCTGGGCCCGTGCCACGGGGTCGTCGCGACCGAGAAGGGCCAGGGCCAACTCGCGAGCCTCGGACTGGGTGAGCGCCTCAACGGCGAGCTCGCGGTGCTCGGGGGCCGACGGCTGCCCCTCGAGGGCTTGCCGAAGCTGGACGAGCAGGGGGCAATCCTCCTCGTCCTCGACGCGGAAGCAACCGACGAGCAGGAGGACCGGCGCCTTGGGCGAGCCGAGAAGGTCGGCCAGCAGAAGAGCGCTGTCCGTGTCGCCCCACTGCAAATCGTCGATGGCGAGGACAAGCGGGGCCTTCTCGCCCATCCGGCGGAGCAGGACGCGGAGGGCCTTGACGGCCCGGCGTCGGGCCTCCTGCGGGTCGGGCAGATCGATCGACTCGGCCCGGGCGGCGGCGATCATGGGAACGCCATCGAGGACCGGGAACAGACGAGCGAGGTAAGCGACGTCGGGGGGCATCAGCCTTGCGAGCGTACGGGCGGGCAGCCCCTTGAGGTGGCGTGCCAGGGCGTCGATCAGGCTGTCCAGGCCCTTGTACGGGACCGACTCTCGCTCGTAGCACCGCCCCGAGAGAACGATGGCGTCGTCGCCACCGGCCAGGCCCTCAAGGAACGATCGGATCAGCGTTGTCTTGCCGGTTCCAGTCCGGCCGAAGACGAAGATGGATTGCGTCCTGCGCCGGACCAGGCCGGTGAAAGCCGAGTCGAGTACCTGAAGGTGTCGGTCCCGGCCGATCAGGGGGAGCGGCCGACCCGGGCCGGCCGGGTCCACTGGCTCGGGCTCGGAGCCGGTCAGCGTGGCGATGACCTCGCGGCCGGTTGGGCGCCGGTCGGGGTCGCGATCGAGGAGCCGGGTGCAGAGGTCGACCAGGTCTTCCGGCAGACCGGGCACGATCGCCGAGGCCCGGAGGGGCTCGCTCGAGCGTTTCCGGACGATCACCTCGTGAGGCGGCCCGACAAACGGCAGTCGGCTGGTCATTGCCTCGTAGAGCATCACGCCGACACTGTACCAGTCGCTCGCCGGCGCGATCGGTTGGCCGGCCGCCTGCTCGGGCGACATATGAGCCACCGTGCCGACGATCTGACGATCCGTCGTGCGGAACTTGCCGGAGCTTCCCAGGTCGGCGGTCAGGCCGAAGTCGAGAAGGACGACCCGTCCCTCGGGTGTCACCAAGACGTTCGTCGGCTTGATGTCGCGGTGGAGCTTCCCCGAGGCATGCAACGCCTCGATCCCCTCCGCAAGCTGGCGGAGATTCTCGCGGAGCCTCTGTTCGTTGAACGCAAGGGGTGGCGACGTGGCGTCGCCCTCGGCCAGCGAACCGGGCAGGACGGTTCTCATATCGCTGACGAAGTCGGTCCCCTCGACCAACTCCATCGTGAAGACCCAGCGGTCCTCGACCGCGATCATCTCGTAGAGGTTGACGAGGTTCGGGTGTGCGATGCCGGCCACGGCCCGGAATTCCTGCTTGAACCGGGCGAGGGTACTGGGGTCGGTACGTCGCATGGTTTTGAGCGCGACCAGCTCGCCGCGTTTGCGGTCGTAGGCCTCGTACACAACGCCCATGCCGCCGGCCCCGATTCGACGGACGAGCGTGAACCGGACGGAATCGAGCATGGCGCGGAGGGCCTCGGCCTCGGCGCGGAGGTGGTGGGCTTCGTCGAGCGAGTAGCCGAGATCCTTCCTGGGTCCGGTCAGAGGGCTCTCGTCCGGGGTTCGGGTCAGGACCAGGAGAGCGGCGGGCTCAGGGCTCGCCGTGGTCGGCATCTCCTCATTTTTGGCAAGCTCGCTCCCCTCGGAATCGCCCCCTCGTGCGAAAGGCGGTTCGAACGCATCAGTGGGCGATTGCGAGAGGTCGACCAGGGTTCCGGTCCTGGGTGCCGTCTCGTTGAGCCGGAGGGCCGAATGCCGGCGATGCTCGCGATCGCCGTCGACCAGTATCCGGATCATCTCGCCGCACTCGGCGATTTCCGGCGAGGTGGCGAGGTAGACCCGGAGCGGGAGCGGCTGGCCGATCCGCCACCGTTGGGCCTGGTCGACCTGGAGGACAGCCAGCCGCTCGGCAACGGTTAACTCTGGCCGGGCGGCCAGGAACTCAAAGACATCGGGCAAGGGTCCGCCCGGATGCCAGAGCCGGGCGAATTCCTCAGCCGACGTACCCGATGCTGTGGTCTCTGTGCTTGAGCCCATCGATCGGATGCCCCACCTATCGACCCGATCCAGGCCCATCGGAGTCCCGCGACCGGCCCTATCCCCCCGCCCGAAATCCGGAGCCGAGGTCTGGATCGACCGCAACTCACGCGGGCCATTCTTTGACTCATCGGCCTATCGTAACCCGTGGCATCCCCGAAAGGAATGCCAGGACCGGTCAGGGCCGTCCCAGAGGCGAGCCGCGCGATTCCTCAGGATCGAGCGGTGCTCGGGTCAGCGGGCTCGGGACGAAATCCATGGTGGAAGGCGTCCGAACACGGATGGCGGTCGGATCGTCGGATCCGACCACCGGCGCCCCGACGATCGACGAGTCGCCGCGGACCAGACCGAGCGAAGTTCCGGGGTCGCGGACCGGGAGCGACCGCGCCCGGCGGTACTGGACGACCTCCTCGATCAGGACACCGACCGCCGTCAACGCAGCGCCGAGCAGGGAAGACTGCGCAAGCTGGATCGCCGTGTCCGTCTCCAGCGATGAGGCACCGAGCAGCCCGATGGCGGCGGCGATCGCCCAGGCGGTTCGGAACCGGATTCGGGAGAAGATGGCCAGAAAGCCGATCAGGAGAGTCGCGCCCGAGCAAACCGCGATCATGGGGGCCCGTCCGACGATCCGGACCGAAATTGAGTGGGCGAGCGTTCCACCGGCCGTACCGGCCGAAGTCCGGCCGAAAAGGAACCGCTGCGATTCGTCGGGCGATCCGCCGGGCGGGCCGACGATGACCGACGGGGCGGCCTCACCGACCAGCCATCCCTCCAGTGCGTCGGGAGCGAGATCCGGCCGGCGGCCCCAGAGCAGACCATCCCATACCCAGGCATTCTCGTTGGACCAGCCGGCCGGGACTCCCAGCAGGGTGCGATCCCAGGGGAGTCGTATTTCCCAGAGGGTCCGGAGCACCAGGCCGCCCTCGGGAAGCCGGGGCGCCGGCCAGGGCACTGTTGAGGGACCGTCCGCGAGCTGGTATTCCAGCTCGACCAGCACCGGCCGGGCCGCCGAAGCGGGAGGCAGCGGGAGCCGGTAAAGACGCAAACCCTCGCCACCCCCCTCCAGATCGACCCGCTCGGCCGGGCGGCCGTCGACCCGGGCGGCGATGATTCTCGCCCCCTCCGGAAGCTCAAAGGGAAAGGCCGGTCCATGCGCTTCGACCCGGAACGAGGCCCGATGCTGCACCGTCTCGTCCAGCCCGATGGTTGTCTGAAGCAACAGACGGGGGACCAGAGGCACCGGCATCGCCACCGATTCGGGCGCCTCGACCTCGATCCGGAACGGCCGGCCGGTCCCGCCCTCGCCTTCGACATAGGCCGGCAGGGACGAATCCGCGGCAACGACATCGGTGGCGCGGTCCCAGGCCGGGTCAATCGACCGGGCGGCCACCCCAGCCCTCACGGAAACCTCGACACGAGCCGGTGCCTCCTCAGCGCCCGGGAAAGTGATTCGATCGAGGATCAGCTCCCGAGCGGCTGGCGACAACAGTGGCGGATCGATCGGAACCTGCCATCGGAATTCCAGGACGGCCCGATCCGGAATGGGGCGATCCAACCGGATGCGCTCGATCCGTGAATGGTCGGGCGCATCCGAGACCGGTTTCCGCTCGAGGATTTCACGATCCCGGAGCTCCCAACGCGCCGCCGAGGCCGGGACTCGGATCGAGAGCCAGTCCGCCGCCCCGTGTCGGACCGTCAGCGTCGTCCGTTGAACCAGCTCAACCGACTGGCGCGAGACCCGGGCCTGGAGGGTCGTCTCCTCGCGGAGAGCGATGGGGAGCCGAGTGATTCGAAGCGGGAGGAGATCGGGTCCTCCGGCAGCTTCAAGATTCAGGGCATGGGGGGTTGCTTCCGGAACATCGGCGGTCGTCGGGGCGGACGGAGCCTCGGCGACGCGGAAGGTCGGCCGGTCGCCCGATGCGGGCCGCGACGCTTCCTCGTCCAGTTCGACGGAGACCCCTCGATCGGCCTCGATCCCGAGCGAGACGGAGACCGCCGTCGAGGCCTCGGGAGCGCAAAGCCCCAGCCGGATCGGACCCTGCTTCGGTAGCCGCTGCGAGCCCTCGACCTGAAGCGTCACGCGAGGCTGGTCGCGGACGCTGGGCGCCAGTCGAACGGTCAGCGAGCGGGGGCGATCGACGGCGTCTTCACCATCGAGATTCCAGGCCTCGACCATGGAGGCCGGGCCGACTGAGGTCAACTCCAGGCCTGGCCCGAGCCTCAGCCGGACCTCGAACGGCCGACCGCGAACCCAACGGAGGTCAATCGCCGACTCGGACCGGGCCATCTCCGGGCCGATCCGGATCGCCGACCGAGTCCGTGCGCGGACCAGTGGAGGAGACGACTCGACCCCCAGCGCCAGGGCGAACGGCTGATCCAGGAATTCGAACGCGAGACTGGTCCCGGGCCGCTCGGCGAGGTCGCGCGGCAGGTAGGTCGGGACGATCCGACGGAGCCCCTGCGCAGCGGTGGGGGCGATCCACAAATCGAGACTCTGCGTCACGCCGATGGCGCCGGTCTGTTCGCGAGCGTGAACGATCGGGAACCCGCGGAAGTCGATCCGGTTGCCATCACCCCGGGCATGCGGACGCCTCGTGGTCATCACCAGCCGACGCTCGCCGCCGGGCCGGAGCGGATCGGTCAGCGGGATTGTCAAAAGGCCGGGATACCGGGCTCCACTGGTCCCGGGCGTGACCTGCTGGTCGTCGAGCCGAACCTCGGTTACCTCGTCGCGGTCAGGAACACGCACCTGCAAGGTTCGGGTCATCCCCCGGACGCATCGGATCACCCAGGTCGACCGAGTCCGCATCTGCTCAGGATCGATGTCGAGAGCGATGTCCCCCTGCGCGACGAGGATCGGCGGATTCCGACGGCCCGACTCGGCATCAACAGCCCAGCTCACGGCGACCCTCGACCGCGGCGAGAGCCGGGCCGAGAGGCGGGCGCCCTTTCCATCGGGAAGATCGGACTGGCCGTAGACCTCGTTTGCGCCGACGATCAGGTCGGGCTCCCGGCGGTCGAAGTCGAGTTCCAGGGCCGTCGAGAGTGCCTCGGGGATCTCGATGGCGAGCGACTCCCGGGCCGGATCGGTGGTCAGCGGGCATCGGAACGGCACCGAGACCCGATGCCGGCCGCGGCCGACCAGCTCGATTTGCCATCGGGCGTCCGGCATCATCCGAAGGTCCAGGACACGGTCGCCTTCGCGTGCGTCGATCAAACGCTGGCCGTCGAGCCGGATCGGCACCCAGTTCGGCCCGTCGCCAGAAGTCACTATGGCGAGGTCGGCCGTGATCGTGGCCGCATCGCCGCTGACTCGTCCCCGGATCCGGATCGACTCGATCACCCAGGGCGCGGACGTCGGAGACTCCGGGGCGGGTGTCGAGGCCGAGTGGTCTGAACGACCGGGCTCAGCCCGCCGCACCTCCACATCCGGGCGTCGGATTTTCTGGAGGAGGGCGCCAAGATCGGCCGGCTGATCCAGGATCACAAAATACGAGGGGGCTTCAGCCCGGGCAGGTGACGTCGGCTCCTCAACGGCCGCCGCCTTGGAGGCCGAGAGAACCGCGCCCGCTAGCAGGCACGCCCGTATCCAGCGGAAATTCCGGAGGATGACCAAGCCCCGCACCTTCCCGGTTGTCAGATCCGGACCCGCTCGTGAGCATCACCCGGCCGGCCCTGCCCGGAATCGGATCGGCCCGAACCCCCGAGGCCCGTCACCCGTAGAACGAGCGATCCCAGGCCCCATCGCCCTGGGCGCCGGCCTCTTCCGTTGCCCTACGAGCGAACCTGTTTCCAATATACCACGGAGACGGCCCATCCTCCACGATTCACCAGGTCGCATGGGACGATTGCTCTTGGTCCGGACGTGTCGATCTGGTACTGTGGTACAATCACATGGAATGATGGGGTTTCACGCGAAAATTCACCGTAGCTTCACCAGACGATTGGGAGTCAACCGATCGATGGGTCTCGCGAGGGGCCTTGTGGCTGGCGTGCTGGTCCTTCTCGGTGCGGCCCCGCCCGCGTCGTCGCCGGGTCCGACCGAAGTGACCGTCCGCGGTCGTGTCCTCATGCTGGAATCCGCCCTCCGCATGCTCGACCTCGAATTGAAACTGGATCCCGGGTCGGCCTCGAAGCAGGTTGTGCTGCTGGGTGAGGATCGGTCGATACTCCCGCTTTTTCGCGACGAGGTCACCCGGGCCCTTTTCGAGGACGATCGGCTCCGCAATCTTCGGGCCGAGTTGCACGGCCGCCGCTATCCAGGAGTTCCCTACCTGAAGGTTTCCTCCGTCCGCGTCGAGCATGACGGACACTTCCAGGTCCCGGAATACTTCTGCGACGTCTGCTCGATCTCGGTCCGGGCTCCCCAGATCTGCCCATGCTGCCAGGGACCCATGGTCCTCCAGATGCGTCCCGATCGTCGCTGATTGTCGGAGAAAAAACGTGGCGGCGGGTCGAGACCGGGAGGAACCTGCCCGACCCGCCGAGACTACTCGATCGAACTCGTTTCACCCCCACGCCGGCGCAGGGGCCAGGATTGCCCCCGGAGGAAATCTCTCATGCTACCCGTCGATGGCGCCAATATCCTGCTCGGGATGGCCGCGGTGGTGGCGGTCGTCACGACGCTCTGGTCGATGGCCTGCCTCTTCTGGGCGACCCGGAGACCGAGGGCCATCGCGGATCATACGCCGCCCGTCACCATCCTGAAGCCGCTCAAGGGGATGGACGAAGGGCTCGAAGAGAACCTCCGCAGTTTCTTCCGACTCGACTATCCGAAATACCAGTTGATTTTCGGCGTTGCCGAGGAGAACGACCCGGCGATCTCCGTTGTGCAGAAACTCCTGGCTGAGTTCCCCGATCATCAGGCCAAGCTCGTGGTTGGGAATCCCTCCTTTGGGCTCAATCCGAAGGTGGAGAACCTGGCGGCGATGGACCGGCACCGCGAGTACGAGGTCGTTCTGATCAGCGATTCGAACGTCCGGGTGCGACCGAGTTATTTGCGCGAGACGGCGTGCTATCTGTCTGAGCCGGGGGTCGGGCTGGTGAGCAACATCTTCGCCGGGGTGGGCGAGTCGCATGCCGCCGCCGTGATGGAGAACCTTCAGCTCAACGGATTCATTGCCGGGGGCGTGGCGGCCGCCTCGGTGATGCGGGTAACCTGCGTCGTCGGCAAGTCGATGATGATGCCCGTGGC
>DAHZZC010000876.1 GCA_027435495.1 Planctomycetales bacterium | reverse complement strand
CCGACCCCGACGCCCGCCCGAGAGACGAGGCCTATCTCGTCGTCTCGGCCCTGGTCCCGTACAAGCGAGTCGACCAGGCCGTCGCCGCCTGCTCGGTAACCGGCCGTCGGCTGATCGTCATCGGTGAGGGGCCCGAACGAGCCCGACTCGAAGCGATCGCTGGTCCAACGGTCCGATTTCTCGGCTGGCAACCCGACGACGTGATCCGATCGCACTACCGGGCCTGCCGCGCCCTCCTCTTTCCGGGCGAAGAGGATTTCGGAATCGTCCCGATCGAGGCGATGGCCTGCGGCGCTCCTGTCATCGCACTCGGGCGAGGGGGCGTCGCCGAGACCGTCGACCACTCCGTCGGCCGGACTTACTCCGAACCGACAACCGAGTCTCTGATCGCGGCCCTCGACGCCTGGGAGCACGACGGCCTTCCGTACGATCCGTCGATGGCACGCCGACGCGCCGAGGGTCTGGCGCTCCCCATTTTCCGCCAAAGATTGCTGGGACTGCTCGCGGAGGTCGTGCCCACTCCCGGCCCGCATTCCGTCCCGCCGGCACCTCACATCGACCTTACCTGACCACGCCTTTCCGGGTCTCCTCACCCCAAACAGCCATCGCCCGCCGTTGCCCCAATCCCGCCTCGGCCACACAGGTCTCTTCCAGGCATAGGAATCTGGCCTGCTGTTCTCCCATCGTCTTAAAAGCCAACCTTCGCATTCTTTATGTGCCAGCCGTCTTGAGTCCGGCAGGTTTCGTCGACTTAAGTTCGACAGGGGCGTGTTGATTTTGCGAAACACCTGACAAAAATTGGGAACATCCTCTTGCCTGGGCCGCTCTGGACGAACTAAACTCCTCCATCGATTTGTGGGCATTGGTATGCCCCCTATCGCACGACACCTCTTGCATGCATTGAAGGTCGTTTTCTTTGATGGGATGCGGTGTCGGATCGAGGATGAGACCGGCCTCCCGCCGAGGGTGAGGCCAACCGAGCCAGGGCATCTTTCTCCCCCGATTTCATTCGGCGGCAAGGTCGTGCTCCCGGATGAGATGTGGCTTACCTTACTGGATGAGCAGCCAATGAAACACAACAACGAGCGGACGAATCGCCCGGGTTGGAAGGCAAGCCTGGGGGGCGAGAGGTCTGGGCATCGCGGACGTCATCGGCTTCGGCCTTCAGTACTCCCGCTGGAGGAGAGGCAGTTGATGGCCGTGGCCGTTTCGGCGATCGTCGTCAACAATCCGACGGACACGACCATCACAGGGGAGACGAGCCTCCGGCAGGCCATTCAATCGGATACTACCGGACTTCCCATTATCTTTGATTCGTCCGTGTTCGGCACCGCCCAGACGATCACGCTCACCCAGGGCGCACTCGATATCACGAACAACCTGTCCATTCAGGGACCGAATGCGGCGCTGACCATCAACGGCGGCGGTGCAAATAGTGTTTTCAAGATCGAATCGGGCGTATCAGCCACGATCTCAGGATTGACGATCACGGGCGGATCGGCGACGAGCGGTGGCGGCATTGACAATCTGGGAACCCTGACGCTCACGTATTCCACGATAACCGGGAACACCGCGAGCGGGAACGGCGGCGGCCTCTACGAGTCGAAGGCCTCGGTGTATCTAAAAGACGACACCTTCGCGGGCAACTCGGCCTACGACGGAGGCGCGCTCTACCTCAATTCCCAGAAAGGTTCTTTGCCATACAGCTCTGCCAACCTCGTGGATTGCACGATCTCGGGCAACTCCGCCTCGAAGACCAGCGGTCTGGGCGGTGCGTCCGTCAATAATTACAGCTCGATCACGCTGAACGACACGATCATCGCCAAGCAGCTTGGCGGCGGAGACCTCGGCGGCAAGAATATCGAGATTTCGGGACCCAGCGCGAATAATCTCATCGGCAATGGTACGACTTTTTATTCCCCGATCGTTAAGAACGGCACCAACGGGAACATCGTTGGCGGAAGCGGGACGTCGGCGATCGACCCCTTGCTGACTTCGCTGGGCGACTACGGCGGACCGACTCCGACCATGGCCCTCCTACCCGGAAGTCCAGCCATCGGTGCTGGTGCGGCCAGCGGGTTGACCACCGACCAGCGCGGCTTCGCGCGGGGCAGTTCGGTGGATATCGGGGCCTTCCAGACCCAGTCCGCGACCACGTTGGTCGTCTCGAACACCGGCGACTCCGGCGCAGCCCCTGGCCAGTACGACCTTCGAGGGGCCGTCAACGTCGCCGGAACGATGGCGACCGCGACAACCGTGACGTTCGACTCGACGGTCTTCGGTACTCCTCAAACCATCACTCTGGCGAACGGTCCGCTCGTGCTGAGCGCCGTCGGCGGTAGCCCCTCGCAGGCCATCACCGGTCCGGCCGCGGCTCTGACGGTCAGTGGAAACAACGCGAGCCAGGTCTTCAGCATTCAGCCGAAGGTAACGGCTTCGATTTCCGGCCTCACGATCACCGGCGGTCTGGCGAAGTTCGGCGGCGGCGTGGGCAACGGTGGCACGTTATCTCTCACCGATGTCACTCTGTCGGGTAATAGCGCGACCTCCGGCGGCGGCGGTGTGGGCAACCTGGGCACGCTGTACCTCACCAATGTTACTCTGAGCGGTAACAGCGCGAACCTCGGCGGTGGGATTGATAACCTCACCTCGGCCTCCGCTACCTTGATCGGCGTGACAGTCAGCGGCAACTCGGGAACCTTCGGAGGCGGAATCTACAACTCCGGGTTCCTATCCCTGACGGATACCATCGTCGCGAAGCAGGTCGGTGGTGCTGACATCGAAAATCACCAGGGCACGCTATCGGGCACCTACAACCTGATCGGCGATGGCACCGGTCAGACCACGCTAAGTAGCACGGACGGGCATCACAATCAGGTCGGCAACAGTACAAGCTCGATCGATCCCCTTCTCGCCCCGCTGGGGAACTACGGTGGGTCGACCCAGACCATGGCCCTCCTTCCCGGCAGCCCCGCCATCGGGGCCGGCATCCAGGCCGACTATCCAGGCACCACCACCCCGATCACGACCGATCAGCGTGGATTGCCCCGATCGGGCGCCATCGACATCGGCGCGGTGCAGGAGCAGGGTTACACGCTCTCCGTCACCAACGGCGACAATCAGACCACCCTCCCGGGCACGGTCTTCCCCAAATCGCTGGAAGTCACCATCTCGCCGAATTATGCCAATGATCCAGTCACGGGCGGCCTGATCACCTTCGCCGCACCGACCAGCGGGCCCTCGGCCACGTTGAGCGGGTCGGCGGTGACGATCAATGCTTCGGGACAGGCGAGCGTGACCGCGACGGCCAATAATTCCTCCGGCGGCTACACGGTGACCGCCAGCACCGCCGGCGCCGCCTCGTCGGCCGTCTTCAACCTGTTCAACGAGGCAAGTCTTAACGCCATCTCCGTGCAATGGGGCACCTACGGCACCGCCGTGTTGAACCTGCCCACCACGTCCGGCGGGTCCCTGCTGCCGACCGGCCGTACGAACGATGTGCCCTGGCTTGGCATTGATCAGTTCACCATCACGCTGAACGGACCCGCCACACTCTCGCCTTCGGACATCACTGTCGGTAGTGCGGTGGGCGCGAGTTACGGGCCGGTCACAGTGTCGGGCAGCGGAGAGACCTACACGATCACCCTGGCCAACCCGGTCCGTGTCGCCGATCGACTGACCATCACCATCGGGAATGCCGACATCTCGACCATGAGCGGGACGCTCAATGTCCTGCCGGGCGATGTGGGCGATTATGGCGTGGTCAACGTCGCCGATCTCCTGCTCATACAATATCAGTACGTGGGCGTGGTCACGCCGAACCTGTTCGGCGACATCACTGGCGACGTCCCGATCGGGTCGAAGCCAACCATCGACGACTTTGTGGGAGTCCGCACAAGGCTCAACACCCGGCTCCCGTCCTGACCCTCGTCAAGCCCCGCGAGTTGTGATAAAAGGTCAATATCGCCCCACGGGCGGCGTTCTACCCTGCCCGCGGGGATGCTGAAGTCACGGAAGATCTGCATGGACTGGCACCATCCGATCAACAATTCAAGAGCGAAAACACCCATGAGAATCCCGAGTTTTTCCATGTCGTGCCGGGCGGCGATACCGACCCGGACACTTCCGATCTACGGGGCCGCGATGGCGCTGGCTGTGCTGTTCCTCAACGGGGCGACGGCTCAGGCCGCCGGCCTGGTGATGTCGATCTCGGATTCCAGCATCTCGGCCGCCGCTGGATCGACCGGAAGCTTTGAGGTCCTGCTCACGAACACCGACACCAAGTCCTACTTCATCGCCGCGGATTTCGTCGATCTGCTTTCGTCGAACAGCATCGTGAAGTTCACGGGCGCCTCGATCAAAACGAGTATCGATCCCTATATCTTCGCGGGCCAATCGCTCGTGGGGAACAGTGGTCTCGGCTTCAATTTCGTGGTGAATCCGACGACCATGCCCCTGCCCGGGACGGAGATCCAGGCGCAAGACTCAGCCTATTCGGCAACCTCGGCCGTCTATGCCACGTTGGCAGCGGGCGCTACCGTCTCATTGGGCGTTTTTGATTATTCCGTGAGTTCGTCGGCGGCTCCGGGGTCCACCAGCAACATCACCATCGGAATCCTGACCAATCTGACGGACAACAATACAACGAGCCCTGCTGACATCAACTTCAACACTCCTTTACCCCATCCTTACGAGGTACCCATCACGGTCTCCTCGGCCGGAACCGTGCCCGAGCCCTCGACGGCCCTGATGGGGATGATTGCCCTGACGATGGGAATGGTCGCCGCCCGATGCCGCCGCCGGGCCTGATCCGCGATCGGGGCGGGATCTCTTTCGTTGGAATGTGACAGGGGAGCTGGTCTCGGACCGGCTCCCCCTTTGTGGGATCTCGATCTCTCTTGATCCACCGGTCATGGTCTATCGGCCGAAAGCCGGTCGCGGACGAACGAGGGCAGGTCCTCGAAGGCCGCCCGGTAGGTCGGTTCGAGCGGGGCGTTGACATACGTCTCGGCGTCGAGGAACAGCGGCATCTCCGGGAGTGCCTCTCCGACAGCGAGGCGGACGAGGTACGCCTCCGCCGGCGCGACCGCCCGGTACGAACAGGCCGAGAGCGGACGACCTTCGTCGACGGCCTCTGGCGATTCGCCGTATCGTTCCCAGATCGCGCCGTGGAGACCTTCCGGATCGAACCGGCCGGGCGGAAACAGGTCGATCAACATCGCGTGGATACCCAGTTTCAGCGCGTCGTCAATCTGGTCGACCAGTTCCCGGACGCTCGAGGCCCGGTCCTTGTTGTCCGGTGAAGCGATCTCGACGATCGCCACGATCCGATCGCCGCTCACGTGTCGGATCGCTAGCGTCCGTCGCCGGGTCCGATAGACGACCTTCGAATCAGCGACCAGCCTGCGGCCGACCACCGGAGGGGCATCGGCCAGGGCAAGCCCTCCGGAGGGAGCCGAAGGCCCGGAATGCGGATCGGGATGGGTCAGCGCCAGGACATCCGGGATCAGCCCCGATGCGTGCTGCTCCGAGAGGGCATAATAACCCGCCGGGAGGACCCCGGAATTCAGCCGGCCCATCAGGTGAGTGATCCAGGCGCCGTGGAAGGCGTGGAAAGTCCCGGCGTCCACGCGAGTCCAGTCGTGTACGGGCATGGTTAGGGCTCCCCTGGTCGGATGGCCCGATTCTAACCCGTCGGGCGAATCCTGGGCATCCCGCCCTGGATCATCGGGCCAAGGACCGGCAACACGGTCTGGAAAACCAATTCCTCCGTGCCGACTGGGGATGGTAACCGGCGAGAACTCCGTCGGAATACACACAGGCATCAGCCCGGCAGGACTGCCCACGGCCACATCAAATCCCCCAACGCCTGGATTTGTACCGCCGACGTGGCTATCCATGACAACCTCGAAATCGACGATACCGCGATCTCCCGGGAGATGCGCGCCCCCTGGTAAATGGAGTGTGAAGCTCGATCGCCCCGGCGAGGGCGACGCGGCCCTCGCCATTGCCTCCTCCCGCCCCGAATGGAGTAGCAATCGTACGTCCGGGCGGAGAAAATCATCCGCAAGGGCCCGCGAAGGGCGCGGGGCCGTTCCTCGCGACGTTGCGAGGCTCGGGGCGAACCGACCGGGATGCGACGAGGGGGCTGAATGTTCGGCAAGCAGAATCGGGCCTGGGTCCGCTCCTGGCAGACAATCCGACTGTTCTTCGCTTCCGAGGCTCGATGGCCGGCCATCTCGTGGTTCGCCCTTCTCCTGGTCGTCCTGCTGACCGCCAGCGGCCTGAACGTCGTCAATAGCTACGTCGGCCGCGACTTCATGACGGCGATCTCCGCCAAGGACTGGAACCACTTCGTCACCTACGGATTCTTCTACCTGCTGGTCTTCGCGCTGTCGACGATCATGGCGACGTTCTCGCGGTTCTCGGAAGAGCGGCTGCGGCTCCTTTGGCGCGGATGGCTGACCCGGCTCCTGATCGATCTCTACATGTCGCGAGACCGGTTCTATCGGCTCAAGGCGCTTGAAGAGGTCGACAACCCGGACGAGCGGATCACCGAGGACGTCAAGTCGTATACCCAGACAACGCTCTCGTTCTTCCTTCTGACCCTGAATGCCGCGATCACCTCGCTGGCGTTCCTGGGCGTGCTCTGGTCGATTACGCCCTGGTTGGTGCTGGTCGCCCTGATCTACGCGGCGGCGGGCTCGGCGATGACGGTTCTCCTCGGCCGCCCACTGGTCCGGCTCGATAATTTGCAGCTTCAGAAGGAGGCCGATCTTCGCTACCACCTGATCCAGACCCGCGAGACCGCCGAGGCGATCGCGACGATGGGCGCCGCCCGGACCGCGAGGGAATGCCTCCGTGCCCGGCTTGCCGCCGTTGTGGCGAATAACAAGCGGATCATCGCCGTGACCCGGAATCTGGGCCTGTTCACCAACGGCTATAACTACATGACCCAGCTCATCCCGCTGGTCATCGTGGCCCCGCTCTACATGCAGGGGCACGTCGAATTCGGCGTGGTGACACAGGCCTCGATGGCGTTCGCGACCTTCCTCTCTGGTTTCTCATTGATCATCACGCAGTTCGAGACGCTCTCGTCGTTCGCCGCGGTAACGGACCGGCTCGACACGATCGCGCAGGCACTCGAGCAATCGAGGACGCCGCTAGCCACGGCGATCCGAATCGACTACGAGGACA
>DAHZZC010000875.1 GCA_027435495.1 Planctomycetales bacterium | reverse complement strand
ACTGCGGATAACCGACCCGGTAGAAGACGACCAACCCCATCGCCGCCGAGAGGACGGCCGCCTCGATCGCCGGTCGACGCGCCCTCGACCATCGCCAGGCCGCCGCGATCGCCCCGAGTTGCGCCAGAGTCGAGAGCGTCTCGATGTTCACGGCGATCTCGGTGCCCCGCAACGGCGAGTTCGGGCCCCGGATCGCCCAGGCGAGCGACGCCCCCATCGCCGGCCGTGTCGCCGCCAGCTCCATCGGTCGGAACGTCGAGCGGCCCCAGACCAGCGCGCTGATCGCCATCCCACCCGCAATCACGAGGATCGCCGTGATCAGAAATCGACCGCGAAACCGCAAGGGCTTGCCGTCGCGGTCGTCGGCGAGGATTGGCAGGAGCGCGATCGGCAGGTATTTCAGTAAGACGCCCGTCGCCAGCCAGAGTCCTGAAAGCGCCTCGCGACCTCGCTCTCGCGCCCGGACCGCGGCCAGCGTCGCGAGTGCCACCATCACGTCGAAGTGACCGTAGAACGCCGCTTCAATCCACGGATAGGGATTCGCCAGCAAGACCAGAGGCGCCAGCCAGGCGATCGCTCGTCCTGGCCGCTTCGCGGCAAACGCCCGACAGGTCGCGGAGGCGAACATCAGGTAAGCGAAGGCGTCGAGCAGTCGGGGCGCTCTCGGGTTGATCCAGGCCGCACCGGCGAACAGGTTGAACAGCGGCCCATAGGCGTTCAGCGGGTATCGACCGAGCATCCCGGAGACGAGGAACCAGGGATCCTCACCGCGCAGGACATGATACCAGATCTCTTCATAGAAGAAATAATCCTGCCGGTAACCGGCCAGCACCGCGACTCCGAGGAACGCCGCGGCGGCCACGCCCAGGACGACTTCCAGCGTCCTCGACGTCGCCCGACCCGTCCGGATCACGACCGCCGCGTGCATCGCGATGGCGATCACGACGGCCGACGTCAGCTCGCGCCACTGGCCGACGAGGTCCTGCGTGAGGAACAGCACCGGCGGGACGTACAGGTATTTCTGGATGCCGAGCCCAACCGGCCCGAGCGGTCTGGCGGCCAGCATCGGCTCGAGAATCCCCCGGGCGAGCACGACCCAGCCAAGCGTGAGGGATGCATAAATCCCCGCCCACGCCAGCAGCTTCTTGCGGTCGCTCGGGTTCATAAAAATAGGCCCGGACGGCGCGAACAGCGATCGTCATGGTCCGAAGTACCGCGACGAGCCAGGGCGTCGCATGCCTTTGTTCTACCCGGTCAATCCGGTCAGAGCAATCGCCCAATCCAATGGCTCGCCACGGGCCGCCATCCTCCATCGTCCGAACGCGCCCAGGGAACCTCCAGAACTCCTTCGCTTAGCTCTCCTTCCTCATCACGAACATCAACTGCTTCTCGCGGGTCTTGAAGCCGCTGGGGATCTCGCCGGTCGGCAGTGCGTAGACCAGCCTGACGGTGTCGCCGTCCTTCTCGATCAGGCCGCGGGCTTCCTCACCGGACGAGCCGCGGACTCGGCTGATCATGATGATGGTCGCCGGGTTCTTGGTCGAGTCGAGCTTGTACGTGGCTGAGTACAGCTCCTTCTTGTCCTTGTCGGCAACGAGGACATCGTCCTTGCTGAAGGTCACGACGGTCCCCTTGACCCGGTCCTCGGGCTCCTCCATGCCGTACTTCTCGCCTGAAATGATGAAATAGCGGCCAACGAGGTCCTCAGGAGTGCAGCGTTTCCCCGCCGAGGCCGGCTCAGTAGTAGACTCCTGCGCGACCGCGAGTGTGCCGGCCATCACGAGCATGCCCAGTCCCAGAGCCATTTCCAGGAGCGTCATCAGTAAGTCTCCTTCCGGATGAATTGGGCCGATTCTGTTATTTCCATCTCGTCGGAAACCTGGGTGCAATATCGGTGCCGGTCGCCGAATGGGTTCGGCGCCAGACGTCCGGCGCGGCTTGACCCCGCGGAGAGAGCGGGGATACGATGAACCATCGACATTCCAGGGCGAGGCCCATCGCACGACGAGGACCGGGCGCCGCCGCCGGCCCGACGGTCGCGGCCCCTGGCCAGGGGGATCCGACCGGTGCCATCCACGACCGTATATGTCACCATCAACGGCGAGCGCCGCGAGCTGGACGGACCGCTGACCGTCGCCGAGCTGCTCCGGGACCTGGGCGTCCGGCCCGAGCACGTCGCCGTCGAGCGCAATCGTGACCTGGTCACCAGGCGGCAGCACGCCGAGACTGCGGTCGTCTCCGGCGACGTCCTCGAGATCGTCACGCTGGTTGGTGGCGGTGCGCCCGAGGACCCTCCCACCGATCCTCTTGCCCCTGAACCGCTGACAATCGGCGGTCACACCTTCCGCAGCCGGTTGTTCGTCGGGACGGGCAAATATGCCACGCTTGAACTGATGCGCGACTGCCTCGACGCCAGCGGCGCCGAGGTGGTCACGGTCGCCGTCCGCCGCGAGCGACTCTTCGATCGCGAGGGGCGCAACCTGCTCGACTTCCTCGACCCGGAGCGGTACACGATCCTGCCGAACACGGCCGGCTGCTTCTCGGCCGACGACGCGCTCCGCACGGCCCGGCTCGGTCGCGAGCTACTCGAAGGGCTGGGCAACCCCGGCGCCGACTGGGTGAAGTTGGAGGTCCTGGCCGACCCCCGGACGCTCCTCCCCGACCCGGTCGCCACGCTCGAATCGACGAGGGTGCTGGTGGCCGAGGGGTTCCAGGTGCTCTGCTACACCAGCGACGACCCGATCATGGCCCGACGGCTCAAGGAGGCCGGCGCTGCCAGCGTGATGCCGGCCGGCAGCCCGATCGGGAGCGGCCAGGGCGTGCTGAACCCGAACAACATCCGGATCATCCTCGAAGACCTCAAGGGGAATGACCCGTCCTATCCGGTGATCGTTGATGCGGGCGTCGGGACAGCGAGCGACGTTGCGATCGCGATGGAGCTGGGCTGCGACGGCGTTTTGCTCAACACCGGGATCGCCGGGGCACGCGACCCGCTGCGGATGGCCCACGCGATGCGGATGGCGATCGAGGCCGGCCGGCTCGCCCACGGCGCCGGGCGGATCCCGACGAAACTGTATGCCACCGCCTCCAGCCCAACTCAGGGCGTCATCGGTCGATCGTGAAGACGAGTGCCGGCTCCGTGGTAGAATGAAAGGAGCCGTGAAGGACGCGGGGCGAGAGATGAGGATTCCGGCGGCCAGAATGATGATGAATGGAGAACCAGCCGGGAATCCCTCATGAGGAGACGGAGCCGTGCAGGCGTGGTTGAAGCTCTTCCGGAGACCCAACCCGGTCATCCGCAGGCGTGCCGCGATCGGACTCCTCCATCAAGGGAGTTCCATCCCGTTGCCCGTATTGCTGGAGATACTGGACAAGCTCCACGCCGAAGGGCTCGGGGCCATGACCTGGTGAATCCTGGAGGCGCGGAAAGACCCTGAGTTGTTTGAGGAGATGCTCTGGCGCCTTGGGGCGCCCTCGCAATTCGTCCGCGAGGTGGCTTGCCAGATTCTGGGCCAACTCGGCGATCTTCGGGCAACCCCCGATCTGCTGCGGATGCTGGACGATCCAGCCCTGCCGGTCCGGAGAGCGGCGGGGTTTGCCCTTGCCGCCCTGAAGGACCCAGAGGCAGGCCCTGCCCTTCGTCAGCACTACGAGAATAGAGGTGAGGAAATCAATGTGCGGATGGCCCTGGAGTGTGCGATGAACGCCATCGGCATGAGGTATCGGCGGATCGTCCCCTGATACTCCGCTGCAGAGCCGACTGGCCGTAACGACTACCGAAATCATCAAGGGACTCTCTCGAAGGGCCGACTCATGAGGTCCTGGAAGAGGGCCCCAAACCGAGGCCCCCGCCCGATCGGGCGCCGGGAGCAGGAATGGCGAACCTGGACCCCGTCTCGATCCTCGGTCCCGGCGGCGCGATCGCGCGGCGGCTGCCCCGGTACGAACATCGCCCGGAGCAACTCGCGATGGCCGAGGCGGTCGCCCGCGCCATCGAGAAGCCCGGCCATCTCGTCGTCGAGGCCGGCACCGGCGTCGGCAAGAGCTTCGCCTACCTCGTCCCGGCCATCCAGGCCACCGCGAATCCCAAGACCAAGGTCGTCGTCTCGACCCACACAATTGCGCTCCAGGAGCAGATCATCGCCAAGGACATCCCGTTCCTCCAGGCGGTGATGCCGGAGGAGTTCACGGCAGTCCTGGTGAAGGGGCGGTCGAACTACATCAGCCTGCGACGGCTGGAGGTGGCGATCAAGCGCCAGAACCTCCTCTTCCAGCGCGAGGAGGAGATCGACCAGCTCGTCACCCTGCGGATGTGGTCGAAGCGGACGGGCGACGGAAGCCGGTCTGACCTCGACTTCCGCCCGATGCCGAGCGTCTGGGAGGCGGTACAGAGCGAGGACGACAACTGCCTGGGCCGGCAGTGCCCGAACCACAGCGAATGCTTCTTCTTCAAGGCTCGTCGGCGGATGCGGACGGCGAACGTGCTGGTGGTCAACCACGCGCTGCTGGTCACCGATTTGGTCCTCCGCGGCGAGGGTTTCGGGCTGCTCCCCGATTACCAGGTCGCAGTGATCGACGAGGCGCACACGCTGGAGGCGGTCGCTGGCGAGCGGATGGGGGTGCAGCTCTCGAACGTCGGCGTGGACCTGGCGCTGGCCCGGCTCTACAACGGCCGGACCGGCAAGGGCGTGCTCGCCACCCACCGAGACGCGTGCCGAGAGGCGATCGATCAGGCTCAAAGAACCCGGACCGCCGCCGAGGACTTCTTCAACCGGGCCGCGAGCTGGTTCGGCTCGCAACCTGAGGGATATAACGGTCGGCTCCGCAAGGCTCCCGCCTGGAGCGAGCACGTCTGCGAGGAGCTGCGCCGGCTCGCCACCGCGATCGGCCGGGGCGCCGAGGGGATCGGTAAACCCGAGGAAAAGGTCGAGCTGGTCGCCGCCGAGGAGCGGTGTCGGGCGCTGGCCGACCAGATCGCCGCGTGGAACCGGCAGGCGGCCGAGGCGGCGGTCTACTGGATCGAGGTCGAACAGAAGAGCCGGCTGCGCGTCCGCCTGGCGGCCTCGCCGCTGGATGTCGGGCCGAGCCTCCGGAGGCTGCTCTACACCGAGGTACCGACCTGCGTCCTGACCTCGGCGACGCTCTGCGTCGGCTCGCCGCCGAAGTTCGACTTCTTCCGCGGCCGGATCGGCCTGACCGCCGCCGAGGCCCTCGCGCTCGGAAGCCCGTTTGATTATGCGAACCAGGTGAAGATCCACCTGCCGAACAACCTCCCCGATCCCTCCGAACAGCCGCGCGACTTCGAGCAGCAGGCGATCCGCGCCGTGGCCCATTACCTGGCACAGACGCACGGCAAGGCGTTCGTCCTCTTCACGTCGTACAAGATGATGGAGGCTGCGACGCGGGCCCTGACGCCCTGGCTGGCGAGTCGGGATATCGCGGTCTTCTCGCAGTCCGACGGCCTCCCGCGGTCGAAGATGGTCGAGGCGTTCAAGGCCGACATCAACAGCGTGATCTTCGGCGTGGACAGTTTCTGGCAAGGGGTGGACGTCCCTGGCGAAACACTTTCCAACGTGATCATCACTCGACTGCCATTCGCGGTCCCGTCGCATCCGCTCCTTGAGGCTCGACTGGAAGACATCCGCCGGCGCGGCGGTAATCCGTTTGTGGAGTACCAGGTTCCTGAGGCCGTGATCAAGCTAAAACAGGGTTTCGGCCGTCTGATCCGAAGCCGGACAGATCGCGGGATCGTTGTGATTCTGGATCCGAGGGTGCTGACCAAGCCCTACGGCCGGATCTTCCTTGGCTCGCTCCCTGAATGCCCGCGGGTCGTCGAGGCGCCGAGGCTGGAGAACATGCGGATTTGATCGATGGCTCGTCTCCGACCGTTCAAAGCCATGAGTATCGATCAGGACGGCACACCGGATTAACCGCCGGGGGACAAGAAATTGGCCAACGGACTCGGCCTTTTTCATTTCTTTTTCCAATATCACGGAATCTATCGGATGGCCAGTGCGTCTACCTGATGCAGAAGCGACGGATAACCTACCGAGATCGCCGGGCGAGTCCTCCCGCAGATCCGCTCGTGACCGGCTGGGCTTGCCTCCGGGCCCGCGCTCGTCACAATTGAGTTCGGGAAAATAACTCGACCCTAAACCGATCGCCCGCCATGCAGATACTGATCGTTGACGACGAGCCAAATATCCGGAAGACCCTGCGCATCGCGCTGGAGGCGATGCGACACGGAGTCGAGGAGGCTCCCGGCGTGAGCCAGGCGATCGCCGCGATCGAGCGCGGCGGGATCGACGTGGCACTGATCGACCTTCGCCTCGGTAACGACTCAGGGCTCGACCTTCTCGCCGAGATCGCCCGGCGGTCGTCGAGAATTGCCACCGTGATGATCACCGCACACGGCACGATTGACGCGGCCGTTGAGGCCATGCGCCGGGGTGCGCTGGACTTCCTGCCCAAGCCGTTCACACCGGCGCAGATCCGCGCGACGCTCGAACGGCTGGAGCGGCTGCGGGGACTTCAAAATCGCGTCGACAACTTGACCCGGCGGCTCGCTGTTGAGATCCCCGAGGTCGAGATGGCGAGCGACGACCCAAAAATTCGGGAGGTGCTTGACCAGGGTCAAAGGGTCGCGGCGACCGATGCCGTGGTTTTGATCCGGGGCGAGAGCGGCACCGGCAAGGGCGTGCTGGCCCGGGCGATCCACGCGGCGAGCCGGCGGTCGGCTGGTCCGTTCGTCACGGTGAGCTGCCCCAGCCTCGGCGCGGAACTGCTGGAAAGCGAACTGTTCGGCCACGCCCGGGGTGCGTTCACTGGGGCCGTCGCCGCGACGGAGGGAAAGGTGGCTGCGGCGGAAGGCGGGACACTCTTTCTCGACGAGATCGGCGACCTGCCTCTGCCGCTCCAGCCAAAGCTACTCCGGTTCCTTCAGGAGCGGCAGTACGAGAGGGTTGGCGAAGCTCGCCCACGATCGGCCGACGTCCGACTGATCGCGGCGACCAACCGCGACCTCGACACTGCCGTCGCCGCCGGAGATTTCCGCGAGGACCTGCTCTTTCGCATCAACGTCGTCGAGCTGGCCTTGCCGCCCCTTCGCGAGCGGGCCGACCTTCTCGACCTGGCCGGGCATCTTTTGAGCTTCTTCGCCCGGCAGATGCGCAAGCCGATCGAGCGACTTGGTCCGGCTGCCCGTGAGGCGATCGCCCGGTACTCCTGGCCCGGGAATCTCCGTGAGCTGCGGAACGCGATGGAGCGTGCCGCCATCTTCGCCATTGGGTCGGAGGTCGTGGTCGACGACCTGCCCGGCCGTGTGATCGCCGAACGACCCCGAGTCGCCATCCAGTCGCCCCAAATCGCCGTCGGCGAGCCCGTCACCCTCGATCAGATCGAGGCCGAGCATATCCGGCTGATCCTTGCCAGGACCCAGGGTCCCGGTGACGCCGCCCGCATCCTCGGCATCGATCCCAGTACGCTCTACCGAAAGCGTAAGCATCTGGGACTCTGACGGTTCGTGCAGGATGCCGGACCCGCAATCCGATCTCTTGCATCTTGCACGACCCCGCGCGTCGCGCGACGATCAGCCTTATAAATTCCGATCGCGGTAGTTCAAACCTGGCGATGACTTGCGCAAAACCGGCCGCAAAGAGGGCTCGACGGCGCGCCGATCGCTTCAGGAGGTCCCGACATGATGGCCGTACACACACTCCGAACTCGGATTCTGATTGGCCTCCTGCCCACGCTGGTGATCCTGACCGTTCTTGGACTCTGGGCGGTGGGGATGTTTTACCGACTGGGCGGAAACATCGATCGCATCTTGCGCGAGAACTACCGGAGCGTGCTGGCAGCCCAGGGGATGAAGGAGGCGGTCGAGCGGATGGATTCGGGACTCCTTTTCGTGATCGCCGGGCAACACGAGCGAGGTCGCCGGCAGTATGCCGAACATCGCGCCCGATTCCTGGATCAGCTTCGGATCGAGCAGGGGAACATCACGCTGCCCGGTGAGCAGGAGCTGGCCGACAACCTGGCACGTTGGTTTGAACGATACACCGACGCCGCCGGAAGGTTCCTCGAATTGCCAGCGGGGACGCGGCCGGCTCGAATCGACGCCTATTTCCACGAGCTTCTCCCCGCCTTCGACGCGATCCGAGAGGGTGCCAACGCCGTCCTCCAGCTCAATCAGGACAACATGAGCGCCATGGACCTTCAGGCTCGCGAGAACGCGGCGCTCTCGACACGGCTGATGGCCGGCGCCCTGATCGCGGCCATCGCGATGGCGGTGGGAATCTCGGTCTGGCTTAGTCGGTCGATCGAGCGGCCGATCCGGGCGGTCACGGTGGCGGCGCGGGCCGTGGCGCGGGGCGAGCTGGATCAGGTCATCGCATCCTCGCGCCGTGATGAACTAGGCGAGCTCTCCATCGCCTTCAACCGAATGGCCCGGACGATCCGCGAATTTCGACAGGCCGGGACGGCCCGGCTGCTTCGCGCCCAGAAGACGGCTCAGGCAACGATCGACGCGTTCCCTGATCCCATGATCGTCGTCGATCCGATGGGATCGGTCGAGCTGGCGAACCCGGCCGCACGGCGGCTCCTGGGCGCTGTTCCGGCGGGCGACACACCTGTCCCCTGGCAGCCGCCGGCCCAGATCCGGACGGCCCTCAGCGAGGTGCTCGCCGGCCGGGGCGACCACCTTCCGCCGACGCTCGAACAGGCCATCCCGCTCTCCGACGGTGCTCAGGAGCGGTTCTTCCTGCCAAGAGTTGTCGCTATCCGAGCCGACGACGAGTTGCTAGGGGCCGCGGTGAACATGGTGGACGTTACGCGGTTTCACCGGCTCGACCGGCTCAAGAGCGACATGGTCTCGACGGTCAGCCACGAGCTCAAAACACCGCTAACCAGCGTGCAGATGGCGGTTCACCTGCTTCTGGAGGAAGTGGTCGGCCCACTCAACTCAAAGCAGATCGAGCTGCTGCTCGCCGCCCGGCACGACGCCGACCGTATCCTGGCGATGATCGACGACCTGCTCGACCTTTCGCGGATCGAGCAGGGTCGGGTGCGAATGAATCTACAGCCGGAGTCGGTTGCAACCCTGATCGCCGAGGCCGAGGCGCGAATGGATCCGCAGGCCGAGGACGCCGGGATCGGGCTCTCTGCCGATCGGATCGACCACGATCTGGCCGTTCTGGTCGATCGCGACCGGATTCATCACGTGTTCGACAATCTGATCGGCAACGCGATCCAGCACACGCCGAGGGGCGGCGCGATCCGGCTCTCGGCGCGAGTCGAGGGGCCTGACATCGCCGTGGAGGTCCACGACACCGGGCGTGGCATCCCTGCCGAACACCTGCCGCACCTCTTCGACAAGTTCTATCGAGTCCCGGGTCAGGCGACCGCCGGCGGCGCAGGGCTAGGGCTGGCAATCGCACGCGAGGTTATCGCGGCACACGGCGGACGGATCGAGGTCGATAGCCAGCCCGGCCGCGGAACCACCTTCACCTTCTCGCTCCCCGCCTGCCCGGCCGCCGCCGGCTCCGACGGGCCTGAGGGACAACTCCGATGCCCAAGCATCCCCGTATCCTGATCGTAGACGACGAGCCGAACGTCCGGCTCATGCTCCGAACCGCACTCGCCACAGCCGGCTACCCGACCGCCGTTGCGCCCGATGGCGAGACCGCGCTCGGGATGATCCAGGCGGAGCCGTGCGACCTGATCATCCTCGACCTGCGAATGCCCGGCCTCAACGGCCTGCAGACGCTCTCCCGCATCCGTGAGCTAGGAATCGATGTACCGGTCATGATGCTGACGGCGCACGGCAGCATCCCCGACACCGTCGCCGTGATGCGGCTTGGCGCCCTCGACTTTCTCTCCAAGCCGATCACGCCGGCCGAACTTCGGGTGCGGGTTGCCGAGGTTCTGGAACGCCAGCATGCGGTCAACCGAAGGCCGATCAAAACCACGCCGGCCCCATCCTTTGGGTTCGAGCTGGAGATGGCCCGGCGGGCGCTCAACCGCGGAAAAAATGAAGAGGCCGAGGGGCTGCTCCGCGCGGTCCTGGCTGGGTCGCCCGGCTCTCGCGAGGCAAAGGATCTTCTCGACCGACTGCTCGCAAGGAAGGAACGCGAGGCGCGCGGGGCTTTCCCGCTGCTCCGGGAATGGTTCCCGGGCGGCCAGGCACTCTAACCGACTCCGATGGACTTTCGATGTCGAGCGAGATGCGCCCGACGCAAGAAAGGATCGTTCGATGATGTCGATCGTCACGCTGGCCCTCGGGCTGGCTCTGTTCGGACTGTTCGAGACCCTGGTGGTCGCCTGCAACCACCTATGATCGATG
>DAHZZC010000874.1 GCA_027435495.1 Planctomycetales bacterium | reverse complement strand
GTTCCGTCATCGGGGACGATTGCATTATACTGGAAGGTTCCTCTCGCCCCGGCGCTGTTCGTGCAGCGAGAGAGCCGAATCGTCGGTCGTTGAGAATCAAGAGGAGTCGACTGCGGACCGTGGATATCGAATCGTCGGTGGAATCGCTCGATCATCCGGTGGATAACGCCCCGGTGCGCTCGATCACGCACCAGAACCTCACCATCGAGGGCTACTCTCGGGCGGCCGTCCAGACCTACTGGCGTGTCCCCGAGCTGAAGCTGGGGTTCGACATGGGCGCGCAGCCCTGGTCATTCATGGCGACGCCCAACTGGTTCGTCAGCCATACCCACCTGGATCACATCGCGGCGCTCCCGGTGCTGGTCGCCCGGCGTCGGATGATGAAGATGGAGCCGCCGACAATCTACCTTCCTGCCGAGGCCGTCTCCAACGTTGACGCCCTCCTGCGTGCCTTCCAGCGGCTCGATCGCGGGCGGATGCCGGTCGAACTGGTCGGACTGAAGCCGGGGGACGAGATCGAGCTCTCGCGCGAGTTGGTCGTTTCAACCATCCCAACCCGGCACACGATCCCCTCGCTCGGCTATCTTGTCTGGGAGCGTCGGAAGAAACTCAAGCCCGAGTATCATCATCTGACGGGCGACCAGATTCGTGATCTCCGACTTGGCGGCGTGGAGGTCTCGGCCGAGATCCGCATCCCGAAGATCGCCTACCTCGGCGACACGTCGCCTCAGGGAATCGATGCCGTCCCCGACGTTTACCAGGCGCAGATCCTGATTCTGGAGATGACGTTCGTGGCGCCGAACGAGCGGGCTTCGATCATCCACAAGTATGGTCACACGCATCTCGACGACCTGATCGCGCGGGCGGACCGGTTCGAGAACGAAATCATTATCGCCTCGCACTTCAGCACCCGGCTGCACCCGGACCAGATCGTCCGGATCATCGAGAAGCGGCTGCCGGATTCGCTCCGGGGCCGACTGAAGGTCTGGCTCTAGATCGCGCGGTGAGGCGAGTTCATCAGTCCTCGCCCCGCGATCCGGAGCGGGACTCAATCCGAGGAAGGATCCCTCGGCTTTCGCCCGCCCGACTTCGCCCGCCCGGTTTGATCGCTACGGAGGGCGATGTGGGCATACTTCTGTTTGTTGATCGGAGATAACTCGTTCAACATTGGGCGTTTGGAGTGATGTCCTGACAGGGATGCAAGCCTTATGCCGGTCAGCGTTCACCATCCTGTCCCGTTGATCCGCCCCAGGCTGTCGCGCCGACCGCCGTCGGCGAGGTTCTTCCGAGCATCCGACGGGCGAACGCCGCGAGCCGGGGGAACCGTTCGGAGGCGGTCCGAGCCTGGCACGAGACCCATCCGCGAAGTAGGTCGCGCTCGATCCGCAGGCGATCCCCGATCGAGGCGGCCCACATCTCGCGAGGCGAAGGTGGATAGCCATGGGCGGCAAGCCAGCGCCCGCAGAGTCGATCCAGAATCGCTCGGTCGCGCGGTGTTGACTCGTCCAGCCAGGCACCGATTCGTCCGTTGCGAACGTGGTTCCAGTGCAGAAGCGTCCCCGGGTCGCAGATCTGCGCGCTTGAGGCGTCGTGCAAGTTGACCCCGCTCTGCTCGATCTGCCGTCGCAGGGCCTCGGTGCGCGCCTTGTTGGCCTCGAGCGAGTATTCCGAGGCGATTCTCTCCGCCTCGCCCGCGGCCGGACGGATGCCCAGATGCTGCGCAATCGCCCGGACCGCCGCCACTGGGTCGGCCAGGATCTCGTCGTATCGCTGGATCAATACGTTCGGTTGCTCGGTCCAGTACCGGTCGTTGGCGAGAACCTGATGGATCATCCCCTGCTGGAGCAACCGGTCGAACGTCAGCCGTCGCTTGTGCATCAGTGAGAAGGCCACGTCGCGGACGTCCCGATAGGCGTAGATCGCCACGGCTCGCCCCTCGACAATCGCCCGGGTAAAGCAGGGGTGGGCGTCGTGCGACTTGATCACCCGCCACCCAGCAGGCGCCTTGCGGCCCGATTCGGCATACTCGGCGGCCGTCAAGTACCCGGATCGGGCCCCGTCGCGATGACGCTCGACCAGATGCGCGGCGACCTCGTACTGCCAGGTCGAGCACGCCCGGTACATCCCCGCGCAGATCACGTCGACCGGCCGGTGTCCCATCCCGCTCGCGAGCACGCCGCGCGCGACCTTCAGCGCGGGACCGTTCCCAGCCGCGGAGCCCCCGGCGTTCGCGTGTGGCGACGGCCGGCCGCCCCGATCCCGACGCGACCCGCCCGATCCCTCGTTCCGATTCCCTCGGCTCATCAGCGCGGGCCCTCCATCGTGATCGGACCATCCGCGAGCCGATCGTCGGCCGGTCGCGTTTGGTCGAGTTTATCCATTGCGATCCAGCGATCGACGCTCGCCGGCGCGCCCTGACCGTCGACGATGGCCGTCGCAACCAGCCCACTCAACCGGACCGCCCCGTCGCGGTTCAGGTGGATCGGGTCGCGGAACCATCGGCGTCCCCATCCCGCTTTTTGCGCGTCGAGGACGGTCAGAACCTCGTACCGGCCGAGCAGTCCGCGGACATACTCGCGATACGCTCCGACCGTCCCGACGTCCTCATTCCGATCAAGCCAGGCGGCATCCGCTGGCGGGATCACCCAGTAGACCGGAATCTCCCGCTCCTGCGCCATCGCCAAAAACCGATCGACGAAGTACGCATGCACCGGGTTCGGAGCCCATCTCCATCCCCGGCCGAGATACGGTTTCGGTAGCGAGCCCGCGACCGGAACGAATTCCCGAGGAGCGAGCTGGGCACCCTGGTTCCGCGTCCAGCCGACGACCAGTTCCTCGATCCCCTCGGGACCAAGCCGATCGACGTACTCGGAACTTCCCGACCGGAGCCCGAGCGCCGATCGGATCGCATCCCGCGCCGCGATCGAGCCAAACAGGCCATGCACGATCAGTGAACCGACCATTGAGGGATCGCGCGACCGGCCGAGCAACGCCAGGCGATCGCCGATCCGCAAACCGCTCGCCCACCATTCCAGGCCGGCTTTTGGGTCCATCCCAAGCAGCAGCGGCGAGAAGTGGACGACCATCGCCCGGGGCCGGTATCCCCGGTCAAGGACGCGTCGCAACAGCTCATGACTTGCCGGCGCCGGTCCGCCCAGGACGGCGAGATTGTACGACGACCGCCCGAGCCGTTCCTCAAGCACGCGCGGGACAATCCCCAGCTTGATGAGGCTGTCACCGAAGCAAAGGACCTCAGCGCCCGCCTCGGGTCCCTCCGCCGCGCAGTTCGCCCATTGCCACGACGCGGAAAGTCGCGATCGCGGTGGATTGTCCCAGCGAAGCTTTCCCAGGACCAGGTTCACCAGCACGATCAGGACGACGGCCCCAAGAATTCCGGACGGAAGGCGCGCAATGTCGCCGCTTCGGTCTACCTCCGCCGCCGTTGCATCGCCGGCCGACGTCGCCAGGGGCATCTCATCCATCCGTGGAATTCCGCGAAGGTCTCCTCCCTTCGCGCGCGAAATCGAGTCTGTCTTTTATCGACTCGAACCGGAAGCGGCCAGCCGGAATTCGCAAGAGGGTTTCAGGGCTCGGGACGTCGGCCGACCGCCAGCAGAACCTGGCTCGTGATCCAGAGGACCAATCCGAGAGCGAAGATCAAATAGCCGGCCGAAGCCGTCGCGCTTCCCGGCATCGGCAGGACCGGGACAACTCGCCCGCCCGGGTCGCGGACCACGGCGGTGATGCCGATCAGTTCGAGCAGCATTCCGATCCATCTCAGCCACTGTCCAGCCCGTCTCATCGCGTCCCTTTACGTTCGTCGATCGAGCGGATTCGCGGCCTTCGCGATCGCAAATAAGGGCGCCGGGGTCCGCGGCCGGGACGCCGGCGCCCGATCGATCAACCCATCTGCGGAAGCTCGTACCCCTTGCGCGGTTCCCGACGAAGCAGGGCGTTGGCCTCCGGATCGTTCTTGAACGACTCGGTCTCGACATCCCAGAAGAGCTTCCGGCCGAGCTTGTACGAGATGTTCCCCAGATGGCAGGTATTCGTCGAACAGTGGGCGATCTCGATGTCGGAGGTCGGCCGTGCCCGCGTCTTCATGCAATCGACGAAGTTCTTCACGTGCGGGTCCTGGCCGTCGTCCCCCTTGACCTTCTCGGCCTTGAGGTCGATCTTCCGGAGCGGACGGTCGCCCTGGACCATCCGGATTCCGTAGGGCAGAACGGTGTGGTCCGGAATGATCTCGAAGCCACTCCGGTCGAGCATCAGGCTGCCGTTCGTCCCGCAGAAGAGGATGCCATAGTCGTGGCCATTGAACTTCAGCCCGTTCCCCTTGCGCATTGAGTACGTCAGGACGCACTCGGGAAACTCGTAGACGACCTGCATCGTGTCGGGCGTGTCGCGGTTGTCGTCGCTCGTGAAGATACCGCCGGTGGTGTCGACCGACCGTGGTCCCTTCGCGTCGATCGCCCAAAGAACGATATCATTCAGGTGAACACCCCAGTCGCTCATCATGCCGCCGGCATAGTCGAAGAACCAGCGGAAGAGGAGGTGGAAGCGGTTGGGATTGAACGGCCGCAGGGGTGCCGGGCCGAGCCATCGCTCGTAGTCGACGTGCGAAGGCGCCTCGCCGTCCGGAAACTTGCCGATCCCAGT
>DAHZZC010000873.1 GCA_027435495.1 Planctomycetales bacterium | reverse complement strand
CATCGACAGGTAGATCATCGCCAGGAACGCGGCCCCACCGAGGGCCGAGAGCGGTGTGAGGAAGCCGAGGATCAGGCAGCCGCCGATCGCGATCAGAGCGTAGGTGGTGGCGAAGTTGATCCAGTCGAGGCGGTTCCAGGGACGGGCCGCTTCGGCCGCCTCAACCGCGTCGCGTTGGGTCGAGGCGAGACGCTGGGGCGCGATCCGGGAGAGGAGCGGGTCGCGGCTGGCCGCAACCTGCTCGGGCGTCGCCAGGCTGGCGACCGAGTCACGAAGTTCCTTGTTCCGGTCGGCGAGTGGGCCGATGAGCGACTTCCGGTCTGCGTCGAGCGATCTTCGCGCCTCCCAGGTGCGCTCGCGCTCGAAGGAGAGCGCGGTCGGGTCGTGCTCGATGGTCTCAACCTGATCCAGGTCGTGCAGGTACTTGGCCCGCTTCTCCTGGTTCTCCAGGTCGCTGAACCACGAGTCGGCCCAGCGCTCGGCGTCATCGAGCTTCTTCGAGGCCGCGGCTCGCTGTTCCTCCTGGAAGCCGAAGTAATCGGCGATGGCATTCACGTCGGAGCGCCACGATTCCTTGAGTTTGGAGAGGTCGAGTGCGTCTCGGCCGTCGACGTCGGGGAGCATCTCGCGAAAGTGCGAGGCGAGCGGACCGTTGGCGTTCTTCAGGTAGATTTCGGCCGAGAACGTCCCTTTTTGATGTTGGGTCGACTCGTACTTCTCGCACCCCTCGTAGAGGAAATGCCAGCCGATCGCGATCCGGAGCAGGATCAGGAACGCGGCCGCCAGGAAGCCGGGATAGTATCGTCTCATGGCGATGCGAGGAGGCTCCAAAATGGGGAGGATATCCAGGACCGTTGTGGAGGGTCGGTCGCGCGGAGCTGGTCGCACGATCGGGCGGGCGGAGCTTTTCATCCGGGGGATCTCCGCCACGCACATCCTATCTTAACGCGTTGCCCTCCGCCAAGAAATCGTATTCCCCGAGACCAAGAACGGACAGTTTCGGCGAACGGCCCTCGGAGTTCCGATCCACAAAGACAGCGCCGATTCCGGGGTGGGCCTCGATGTAAGCGGCGGACCCAATCGGTCCGAGCAGGTAAAAAGCCGTCGAGAGGGCGTCGGCGATCGCGGCCGTGGGAGCGAGAACCGTCACGCTCGCCGGCCCGTCCGCCGGCTCGCCGGTCCGAGGATCGAGGATGTGCCCGTACGCTCTTCCCTCCACGACGAACGATTGAAAGGCCGCTCCCGAGGTTCCGAGTGCCCGGTTGCGGAGGAAAAAAGTGCCGAGAGGCGCCTCGGGCTGAAACGGGTTGTAGAGGGTGATCTCCCAGCGACTGCCGGGCCGGCCGGGCGGCGACCCGATCGCCGAGACGCTGGACCGGCCGCCGTGGACCAGGCCCGACGTCGGCCACGGGTACGCCCGGATCAGGTCGGCAACCCGATCGATTGCGTACCCCTTGCCGATGCTCCCCAGGTTGATCCGGACCCCCTCGCGATCGAAGGCGACGGTCCTTCGCTCGGGATCGAGCCGAAGGTGATGCCATCCGGTCCGCTCGCGAGCCGAGGCGAGCACCTCAGGCTCGGGAACGCGCTTCGGGCCTCGAACAAAGCCCCACGCCTCCGAGAGAGCACCCGAGGTGACGTCGTACGCCCCTCCGGTCTCTCGGCTCAGCGTGAGAGCCTGTTCCAGCAACCCGAACAAGGCCGGCTCGACCGCAACCGGTCCGAGGTGCCCCCTTGCGTTCAGGCGGCTGACCTCGGAGTCGTCCCGATAGACGGTCATCTGGAGTTCGAGGTCGTCGATGATGTCGAGCGCCCGGCAGGCCAGATCGACCGCGCCGGGGATGCCGGCCGGGATGCAGACCTCGAAGGACGATCCCATCGCCGGACGTTGCGCGCGGACCAGGTCGGTCGCGGCGGGAGACGTCTCGACCGGGGAGCGTCGAAGGCGAAGCAGGTCGCGGCGGTTGACGCCGGGAGGCGGCCGTTTCACGAGGGTCTCCGATCGGTCCGACGGACGAGTCCTGCCTCACTCGAAGTATATCCCAATCCCCGTCCCCGAGAAGAGGCGAGCGGCCCGTTCGTAACCTAGACTGGCCAGGGAGGATGATCGGCCCTTGCGGAGCGCTCTCATGCTCGGCCCGGCGAATCCAGGACGAAAATGGTTCGCGACCGTCCGGCCATTTCTGGCCCCTGGACCGGCCGACCTGGTCTTCGGCCTTGTCCTTCTGCTGGTGTTGATCGGCGGGCGGCACGGGCTCTTCGCCGATCCGGGAACTCCGTGGCACTACCGACTCGGCCGAGAGATCCTCGCCAGCGGGACCGTCCCGCACCTCGACACATTCACGTATACGCGGGCCGGGGCCGACTGGGTCGATCAGTCCTGGGGATTCGACATCCTGCTCGCGCTGGTCGTCGGCGGATGGGGATGGCCGGGCGTGCTCGCGCTCTCAGCGCTCGGTCTGGCGGCTCTGTACGCGGCGATGGCCCGCGACCTTCTCCGCGACGGAGCCTCGCCGCCGGCGGCAATCGTCGCGACGATCCTGGCGATGGCAATCGGGTCGATTCATTTTCTGGCGCGCCCCCACCTTTTCACGCTCGGGTTCGTCTATCTGACCTTCCGGGCCTGTCGTCGCCAGCACGAGCAGGGCGGGCGGGCCGTCTTCCTGGTCCCGCTTTATACGGCGATCCTGGCCAACCTGCATGGCGGGTTTGTGATCCTGCCGATGGTCGTCGCGACGTCCGCGATCGGCCATGCAATCGCGGGCCCCTGGGATCCCGGGCGACGCTCCGAGGTCTCGAAGTTCGCCGCGTCGGCGATCCTCTCCATGCTCGCCGCGCTGGCGAATCCCTACGGAACCGAGCTCTACGTTCACGTCGCGGACCTCCTGGTTTCGAGCGGCGTGACCGGCCTGATCATCGAGTACCAGCCCCCCGCGTTCGGCAAACCGGAGGCCGAGGTCCTCGAATGGGTCGTGCTCGGTCTGATCGCGCTGCCGGTGATCTCGACCCGTCGGATGGACCGATACCAGCTCATTCATGTCCTGGTCTGGCTGCACCTGGCCCTCACGACCATCCGCAATGCCCCGATCTTCGCGATGGCCGCGGCGCCGGCGCTGGCGACGATGATCGACGGCCTGCCGATCTCCGACTCGCTCCGCCGCCCCTGGAGAACGTCCCGGCTCGGATGGATCTGGCCCCCACTCGCCACGATCGGACTGCTTCTCGCCGCCGGGTTCGACCGGCTCCCGGGCGGGCTCGATCCGGTCCGATGGCCGCTCTCGGCGATGGCGGCCCTCGATCGCCAGCCGGCGACCGCCCGACTCTTCCACGAACAGGACTGGGGCGGCCTGATCGAGTCGGAGTCGCTCCCGGTCCGGAGGGCCTACCTCGACGACCGCTTCGAGCTTTTCGGCAAGGAAACCATTGTCGAATACGTGGACGCTCTCACAGGAGGCCCGGCCTGGGACCGCCTCCGCGATCGCGAGGGGATTGACCTCGTCTGGATTCGTCCCGAGCGGGGACTCGCGAAGCGGATGCTCCGCGAGCCAGGATGGTCCGTCGTGCATCGAGACAGGGTCTCGATTCTCTTCCGTCGCGTGGACGCGGGCGGCCTGGCCTCGCGATGAGCCGGTATCACTCGGTCCTGGCGGGTGCCGGATCCTGTCCCACGAGGCGGAATCGGAAATCGCAAAACGAGGCGCCTCCCATGATTGTCTGAGTTCGGGTGAGCTCAATCTCGGAGTTGAACCCCTCGGCAAGGGCGAAATCGCGCTGACAGGAGAGGCTGGCGCCAAGGTCCGCCAGACCGAACGCCTGGTACATCTCGGCATACCGGCAACGTGTCACGTCGAAGGAAAGCCGATCCGGCGACTGCTCGATGACCTGAATTTCGAGCGCGCCTCCCTCGCGCCAGCGGTCAAGTGACCGGGCGAACGCCGAGAGCGAAGCCTCGCCGAGTGTCCGGGCCAGTTCGGCGCCGCTCTCTCGGGCAAGTTCGCGGATCACGCCCCCAACAATTTCCAGGGCTCGGTCGTGGCCGACCTCCTCGGCGAACGCGCGAAGGATCGGCCCTACAATTCGGGCCTCAATCTCGCGCTGCTGAAGCAACGGCAGCCTGGTTTTCTCGGGATCCATCGGGCGTCCTCCTCGGCTCCCTGTTCTTGAGCAATCATCTAAACATGTAACTTTTATAAAAGTCTACGACAATCCTGCATTCCGATTCGAGCCACCGACATTCTCAGCGGGGAGCGTGGCGATTATTATGAGGTCGAGAACGGGAGATACAAACATAAATCGGAGAGGGTGGGTATTTTCGATGCTCAGAAGTCCCGTGGAGTCCCGTGGAGTCCCAAAACGGGCCCGGCGGTCGCGTCCCTGCGGCGAGCTTCTGGAAGGCCGTAGCCTCCTCTCCGTCGCCGCGACCACCTACATCTGGACGGCCCTCGGCGATGGGACAAGCTTCAACGATCCGACCAACTGGACTCACGTCGGGCCGTTCGGTGGCGGGGTCGGCGTGACGGGAGTCCCGTCGATCGGCTCCAACCTGCAATTCCCGTCGTTCGCCCAGCTCCCGGTCGGTAGCTCGACGACGATCAACTTCAACGGCAACTACGGCACGCTGGCCTTCGGCGCGATCAACATCGGCGATTCTTATACCTTCCAGGGGAACGGGATCGCCATCGACGGCGGTATCCTCGTCTCGAACCCGCAGTATCGCCCGCCGACGATCGCGACGATCAATCTTTCGAGCCTCGACCTTGGCCGTCAGGCGGTGATCGCCACGCCATCGGGAAGCAGCCTCACCATAGGAAGCACAACCACACCGACCGGCCTGCAACTCACGCTTCAGGGAGGCGTTTTCAAACTGGGAGATGGTCAGCTCAACCTCGACACCCAGGTCGTTTCCGATCCCCGGACGTTGACCTCGCTCCAGACGTTCGAGGTCGGCGGCGGGACCGTCACCCTGGGGACATCGGCCAACTACTCCAACAGCCTGTTCCAGGTCGATGCCGGCGCGAACTTTGATGTAGCGGACGGCGCCTCGATCCAGGTCGGATCGCTTTCGGGAGCCGGCACTGTCGATTTGCAGGGGACCGGCGCGACCGGCGACGCGACCGCGTTGACCGCCTTCACGCCCGTCGCAGAGGCCGACACGCTCTCGGGCTCGGTCATCGGCGCCGGTACATTCACGATGCAGGGGAATGGGACGCTCTCTCTCGGCGGGATCGGGCTCGGGCCGACCAGCGGGGTCGATGTCGTTCTCGGGACACTCGACGTGAATGGGTCGATCGGTGCCGGCAGCTTGCAGGTTGGGACCGGGACTTTTGGCGGGCTCGGCTCCTGGCTTTTCTCCGGGGCAATCGCCTTTCAGGGCGGCTCAACGTTTCAGGTGACGCTCGATGGACTGGCTCCCGGTGCTCAATCGACGCAGCTCACCAGTGGTTCCACGACCGGGATCGATCTCGGCAGTAGCACGCTCACCGGCTCAGTGAATTACGAGTACCAGGCCGGTGATCGGTTCACGATCGCGACGGCGCCGGTCATCCAGGGGACGTTCCAGAACATCGTTGGCGGGAGGGTCCTGCTGGGGAACAATGTCCCGTTTGCCGTGAGCGAATCCGGGAATTCCGTCGTTCTGACGGCCGAGCAATCCGAGACAAGCACGCGGCTTTTCACGTCCGGGAGCCCGAGCCATCCGGGCCAGCCCGTGACATTCACGGCGGTTGTCTCGACCCGAACCCAACCCGTCGGCGTGGGGACGGTCCTCTTCGAGCAGGGGAATACCGTGCTGGCGACCGTACCGGTCTCGGGAGGTACTGCGAGCTTCACCACGGCCGACCTTCCGCTCGGTGATACGACAGTGACAGCGGTATATACTGGATCGGGGAACATCCTCGGCTCGACCAGCGGCTCGGCTCTCCAGGCGGTTGTCCCGTACTCGACCGTGACGACGCTTTCCGGCTCCCCGAATCCCCGTTCCTTCCACCAGCCTCTGACGTTGACCGCAACCGTCACCGCCGACGGCACGCCGGTTGCTTCAGGGACGATCACATTCGTGGTTGGTAAGACCGTGCTCGGGGTTGTCCCGCTGGGGGCCAACGG
>DAHZZC010000872.1 GCA_027435495.1 Planctomycetales bacterium | reverse complement strand
GGGACGCCGACGTTCATGGCGCCCGAACTCTTCCAGGGGACCCCGTCGAGCCCATCGTCAGACATCTACGCGGTTGGTGTTCTGATGTACTACTGCCTGTCCGGCCGGCTCCCGCTCGCGGCCGAGAACGTCGGCGAGCTGATCCAGCTCCATCGGACCCGGCCCGTCCCCGATATCCGCGAGGTCGTCCCCCGTATCCCGGAGGGACTGGCCGCCATCCTCTCGCAATGCCTCGCCAAGTCGCCGACCGACCGAATTCGCTCGGCCCCTGAGCTGGCCGACGCCCTTTACGACCTGGGCCTCCGTCTCGGCGACATCGAGTCGCTCGTCCGCGAGAGCGTCCAGGGGCTCGGCTGCTTCATCCAGGGGCACCGCGACACCTTCCGATTAATCGTCCCCCTCCCCGACGATCGCCTCCAGGAAGTTGTCGTCGAGGCCTCCGAGGGCGCCAATCAGGATCCGGTGCTGACGGTCTTCTCGGTCTGCGGACCCGCCGATCCCGCCTATTTCCAGTACGCCCTCCGACTGAACGCACAGCTCACCTTCGGCAGCATCTCCGTTCACGACGTCCTGGGCAGCCCGATGTTCGTCATGTCGCGGACCTTCTCTCGGGAGACCGCCCGCCCCGAGGATCTCCGCGGCGCCATCCTCGAGATTGCCCGGCGCTCCGACCGGATCGAGAAGAAACTGACCCGGATGGATCAATATTGAGAGCCGCCCGGCTCCACGGATGAACCCCACGATCGGTCGGACGAGAACTCAGAAATCCGGACGATCGCGATAGGGCGCCTCGATCATCGGGCGCATGATTTCCTCATCCGGGATGGCGTTGCGGGAGAAGTAAGGATTGCCGGACGGGGCGCTCGGGACCACGTCGGGGACCGGCTCAGGCGGGACCATCCCCAGACGAATTGAAACTCGTCGGAGAAGGGCCTTCGAGAACGGCTGGTCGCCGAACCAGTCCACCCGGCAGCTCAGGTGCGTGACCGGCTTCCGGATTCGGAGTGTGACGACAACCGATCGACGGTCGGCCGTCCGGCCCTCAATCTGGAGCACGGCGCCGCTGTGAGAGCGGCGGACCACCTCAATCTTGAGGTCTCCCATCGCTTCGATGAGCGCCGCCGTGACCTTCGTGATCGGGAACGGATAATCCTGCATTCCCCGGCCGGTCGTATACCGGAAGGCGAGCTCGGGCCCGTCGGACGATTCGGGCTCGTCCTCGATCCTCGGCCCACGGCCGGTCAACGCACATCCAAGACCGACCGAGAGCGCGAGCCCAGACACCATCAAGAAATGGAACGGGCGTCGCATCCGCATCCCGGGACTCCCTTCCCGCCGGTTCGGCCTCAACGATCGAGAGCGCCCGCGATCTCCTGGCCGAGGGCCAGTCGGCAGGCTACTCCCCCTCCCGATCCCGGTCAAGTCAGGCCATTGGTCCGTCCCAGGCGGCCCCTCGGTCATAGCCGGATTGTTTTCAGGAAGTGCGGGCCTATAATGCAAGGCTGGAAAAGTCTGCTCCTTGCGTGGAGGAGCAGCTTCCAACGGTTCCCCCACCTTGAGTCGCTGAAGAAGCTCGGTGGCCGGGCCGCGACCCGATTCGAGGATGCGAATCGAGGGCATCGCAGCCAGAACCGAGGCTGAGGCGTTGGGCCGTTGCCGTCGTTTGACGTCGGCGGGATTGAAGCGAAATCGAACATGGTAGATCGTAACCTGCTCCGCGAATTTGATGTCAGCGAAGACGACCTGGCAGCCCTGATCGCCGGAGGAGACGGGTCCAGCATGGACCATTTCCTCGGCGAGGGCCAGAACTTCGAGATCGGCAAGATCGTCTCGGGGAAGGTCGTCGAGGTCGTCGGCGATCAGGTCGTGGTGGACGTCGGCTACAAATCCGAGGGCCTCGTCCCACTTAACGAGTGGGAAGACGAGCCGCCCCCGCAGCCGGGGGACAGCGTTGAGGTCCTCCTCGAAGGGATGGAGGACGAGACCGGCGAGATCGTCCTCTCCCGCAAGAAGGCCCACCGAATGCGCGCCTGGGAGATGGTCATCTCCCGGTATCACGAGGGCGATGTCGTCAAGGGCCGCGTGACCCGCAAGATCAAAGGCGGCCTGCTGGTCGATATCGGCGTTAACGTCTTCCTCCCCGCCAGCCAGGTCGACATCCGACGCCCCTCCGACATCGCCGACTATATCGATCAAGAGATCGAGTGCATGATCCTCAAGATCGACGAGTCACGGCGGAATATCGTCGTCAGCCGTCGAAAGCTCATCGAGATCACTCGCGAGCAGCAGAAGAAGCAGCTCCTCGAGGAGATCGCCGTCGGACAGGTACGGACCGGGACCGTCAAGAACATCGCCGACTTCGGCGCCTTCGTTGACCTCGGCGGCATCGACGGCCTCCTCCACATCACCGACATGTCGTGGGGCCGGATCAACCACCCCAGCGACATGCTCAAAATCGACGACCAGGTCGAGGTGATGGTCCTCCACGTCGACAAGGAACGCGAGAAGATCGCGCTGGGCCTCAAGCAAAAGTCGCCCAGCCCGTGGGAAAACGTCGAGAAGAAGTATCCGGTCGGCACTCGCGTCAACGGCGAGGTCGTCAATGTGATGAGCTATGGCGCCTTCGTCAAGCTTGAGGAAGGGATCGAGGGCCTGGTCCACATCTCCGAGATGTCCTGGACCAAGCGGATCAACCACCCGAGCGAACTCGTCAATATCGGTGACCGGATCGACGTCGTCGTCCTGGGGATCAACCGCGACAAGCAGGAAATCTCCCTCGGGATGAAGCAGACCCAGGTCAACCCCTGGGATCAGGTCGCCGGCAAGTACCCGCCGAACACGATGGTCGAAGGGACCGTCCGCAACCTGACCAATTACGGGGCCTTCATCGAGATCGAGGAGGGGATCGACGGCCTGCTCCATATCTCCGATATGAGCTGGACCCGAAAGATCGGCCACCCGAACGAGGTTCTCGAGAAGGGACAGCGGATTCGGTGCCAGGTCCTCAACGTCGACCAGGACCGCAAGCGTATCGCGCTCGGGCTCAAGCAGCTCCGCGACGACCCCTGGGAGACCGACATCCCCGGTCGCTACGAGCCGGGCGATGTCGTGAAGGGGAAGGTCACCAAGCTGACCAACTTCGGTGTCTTCGTCGAACTGGAGCCGGGCCTCGAAGGACTGCTGCACATCTCCGAACTGGCCGACCACAAGGTCGACAGCCCCGAGGAGGTGGTGAAGGTCGGCGACGAGATCGAGGTCAAGATCCTCCGCGTCGACAGGACCGATCGCAAGATCGGGCTCTCACGCAAGAAAGCCCATTGGACCCGCCCCGATGGCGAGCGCGAGGAAGGCGCTGAGCCTACCGAGGCCGCCGCTCCCTCTCGCGAGAAGGAAAAGGACAAGGAGAAGGACAAGGACACCAAGGAGCTCAAGGGCGGCCTCGGCGCCGGTGGTCTCCTGTTCTCCATGGGAACGCCCGTGCCAACCGAGGAGTCCGAACCCGAGTCCGAACCCGGGTCCGAACCCGAGCCCGAGCCCGAGGCTGAGCCCGCGTCCGAGTCCGAGCCCGCGACCGCGTCCGAGCCCGGGTCTGAATCCTGAGCCATTGACTTCTTCTGACATCCCCCCACCCAAACGGCCGCCGGAGCGATCCCCAGGGAGCGCACCGGCGGCCGTCCTCGTTTTCGAACCCGATGGCGGGATACAGGCCTCTCTAGCCGACGATGGAGAATCGAGCACCTCCCTTTCCAACGGCCTGGATGATTTCGTTTGGCCTCAACTGACGACACACTGCCCTCCCTTCCACACCCGCCCATCTCACGTTTTCGACCGACTGCCATTATCCGCACATTGAGACGGACCGGCCTATCTCGCAAATCACGCATATCGCCAATACCCCCTAGACTTCCAATTCTCTTTAAGTCACCCGGTCTTGCGATCCGATAGTGAGTGGTGCCAAAACGACAGCGGCGAAGGGTGTGGAGGATCGACCGGACCTGGGGATCGGGTGCCACGCACGTCCCCGAGTCCCGGAGCCCTGCGGGTGAAACGTCCGATGGCGAGATGCGCCGGTCGGGTGATTCGCCAGCCGGGCGATCGGTTGGGACGCCGAGACTTTGCCGAGGAGCCCCCCAAGTGGGGATGGTCGGGCGATCCGATTTGGCCAGCGGAGGGTTTCGCGGTCGCGGCTCGATCGCGACGGATCCGACGCAACGGCCAGGCGGCCTGAGCCTGTTGGATTCCGTCCCCTGGACCCTGGATTTTCTCAGCGGACCTGTTTCGACCGACACAAAGAGGATCTTCATGGCCCGTATTCGCCGACATCGCCGTGATACGGTCCAGAGCCCCCTGGAGACCTACCTCCGGGAGATCAACGAGATGGCTCTGCTGACCGCGGATGAGGAAAAAGAACTGGCCCACCGGATCGCGCGGGGGGACGATCAGGCGCGAGACCGGATGGTCCGTGCCAATCTTCGCCTTGTGGTGAACATTGCCCGGGGCTACATCGGCAAGGGGCTCGCGCTCCAGGACCTGATCGAGGAGGGAAACCTCGGCCTGCTCCGCGCGGTGCAGGGGTTCGATCCGGCGGTCGGAACGCGGTTTAGCACCTACGCGAGCTACTGGATCAAGCAGTCGATCAAGCGAGCGCTGGTCAACACGGCCAAGCCGATCCGGATACCGGCCTACATGGTCGAGTTGCTCTTCAAGTGGCGTCGGATGGGCGCAGAGCTTCAGGAATCACTCGGGCGTCCGGCCAGCGTTGACGAGATCGCGCGGGCCCTGAAGCTCCCGAAGAAGAAGCTGGCGATCGTCAAGAAGGCGATCAAGGTTTACAACCTGGTCCCGCAGACCGACCAGCCGGAGAACGGCTGGAGCCTTGGCGAGATGCTGATGGACGAACGCGTCCGGACGCCCGATGTGGTGATGGTCGAGGCGGACAACCTCCGCCTGGTCCTCGACCGACTCGAGGAGATGGATAAGCGGGAAGCGACCGTTCTTCGCATGCGGTTCGGGCTTAACGACTCGCCGCCGAAGACGCTCAAGGAGATCGGTGAATCGCTCGGCCTGACCCGCGAGCGGGTCCGGCAGATCGAAAACGAAGCGCTGGGGAAGCTCTCGGCGTCGCTTCAGGCCGATTGAAGCCAGGGCCGGCAAAGGTTTCAGCAGGTTGTCGAGCCCGCCCAGGTCCCGACGGGCCGGGCTCGAGTGGTTGACCCTCGGTGACCTTCGCGGCGGATGGCGTGAGCCAGCTTCCAGGCGGCGAGAGCCAATCCGAGGCCGAGGACGGAGGCCGCCGCAAGCGGGAGAGCAAGCCCTGGATCAGACGTCGTCTCGACGGCAAAGAGGTTTGTCAGCGGTTTCTCGCCCGAGAAATCCCGGGTAAACTCGCCCCGGAAGGTGCTATTTGCCTGGGGAATGATTCGGAGGTACGCCTCGGGACCAAACGCCCCGGCGAGCTTTCCTCCCTCGATTTGCATGTTGAGGCCGAACGACTCGGGATCTTTCAGGAGGTCACGGGCCTGCCCCGCCCGTCCAAAAGCGA
>DAHZZC010000871.1 GCA_027435495.1 Planctomycetales bacterium | reverse complement strand
GCCCCGGACGATCTACAACTGCGCGGTCGACGTGCAGGCAAAGAAGCTCCTCTTCGGGACGGTCCCCTATTCGTGGACATTCGCCATGCGGATGCTGCCGCCGGGCGAGACGCTGACGATCAAGGGCGAGAAGACGCTTGGCGAGCAGATCGTCACGATCGCCCGCCATCCCAACCAGGTCGAGACGCCCGATTTCGAGAAGCGGATGCGGAGCGTTCTCTTCGACGCCAAACCGGCCACCGCCGCAACGGCCTCGGGCCGGGCGCCCGCGAAGCCGTCGAGGACCTCGTCGCGACGATCGTTGTCGGCGAGATGATCCGAGGAATGCGTGGCGGGTTTTCTCGACCCATCAATCGAGGGCTGCGAGCGCCCGGGCCATCGGGTGATAGCAGGTCCACGAGACGGCCGCGGCGATTGGGATGGTCAGCACCCAGGCCCAGGCGATCCGGGCGGCCACGCCCCATCGGACCGCTGAGACCCGTCGGCTGGCTCCCACCCCCATGATCGACCCGCTCACCACGTGGGTCGTCGAGACGGGAAGGCCGAGGTGGGACGCGGTCAGGATCGTCGCCGCCGACGCGGTCTCGGCAGCGAACCCCTGGACCGGGTGCAGATCGATGATCTTCTTGCCCATCGTCTTGATGATCCGCTTGCCGCCGGTCATCGTCCCGGCGGCCATCGCCAGAGCACACGCGGCGATTACCCAGGTCGGCACCTCGAAATCCCCCCGACGAGCCCCCGAACTCCCCGCGTGGATCGCCAGTGCCATCGCGATGATCCCCATGGTCTTCTGTGCGTCGTTGCTGCCGTGCGAGAGCGCCATCACCGCCGATGATGCGATTTGCAGCTTCCGAAAGACGCGATCCAGTTTCGAGGGGTGGACCCGCCGGCAGAGCCAGTAGATCGCGAGCATCGCCGCGAAGCCGAGAAAGAGCCCGATGATCGGGCTGATGACCAGGCTCTCGACCACCTTGAACACGCCCTCGCCGTGGATCGAGCGTGTCCCTGCGTGTGCCATCGACGCACCGATCATCCCGCCGACCATCGCGTGCGACGACGACGAGGGCAGGCCGAGGTACCACGTCGACAGGTTCCAGAAGATCGCGGCGACCAGCGCCGAGAGGACGACCACCTGCGTGATCTCATCAGGCTTGATGAGGTCTTCACCGATCGTCCGGGCAACCTCGGTGCCGGTCAGGGCGCCGACGAAGTTGAGCACGGCCGCCATGAGGACCGCCGTCCGAAGCGGGAGCACCCCCGTACTCACGACCGTTGCCACCGCGTTCGCCGCGTCATGGAAGCCGTTGATGTAATCGAACGCCAGCCCGACGGCGACGATCAAAACAAGGATCACCAGCGTTCCGCTCATGGTTCGTCGGCGCTCCGCGGACGCCCCGACGAAATGGGGATAGGCGACCGGAAGACCTGGAGCCAGTTCCCGTTTCGTCAGGAGTTTTCAGGCGTTCTTGATCACGATGGTCCGGAGAGCGTTGCCGACGTCGTCGCAGGCGTCGAGAGTCTCCTCCAGCCCTTCAAGGAACTCCTTGTGTTTGATGAGTCGGATCGCGTCGGACTCCTCGCGGAACATTCGGGCGAGGTTCATCCGGAAGATCCGATCGCCCTCACTCTCCAGCCGGTCCAGGACCCCGCACTGCTCGCGGATGCGGTCGGCGTGCTTCAGGTCGCGGAGGTCTCGGACGCCCGCGTCGACCGCCTCGCAGGCTCGGCGGATCAGGTCGGACAGCTCGCAGCTTCCGGTCGGCAGGTCGTCCATCGCGTGGACGACGAACTGCAAGGCCGTCGCAAAGACGTCGTCGACGATCCCGTCGAACGCCGAGGCGAGCTGATAGATGTCGGAGCGGTCCATTGGCGTGACGAACGTGGAATTGAGCGCCTCGTAGACCTCGGCGATCACGGCGTCGGACTCGTGCTCGAGCTGGTGCATCCGGGCGACGAGCGGCTCGCGATCATCGAGCCCGGCCGAGCAGCACTCGGCGAGCAGCCCGCCGACCTCGCTCGCCAGAGCGGCCCCGCGCTCCAGGAGGTCGAAAAACCTGTCCTCCCGAGGCAGGAGCCATTTGACGACCCGATCGATCCACATGCGCTGGTCTCCCTTTCGACGGAACCGTCTCGCGAAAACCGAGTCCGAGCTTCCCCGAATAATTCGTGTGCGAGGCTCGTCCAGAAAGCTGTCGGCGGGCCCGGCTCTCGGGCCCTCTGCCCCGTTCCGCCGCCATCCCTCCCATTGTCGCGAGGACGAAGCATGATCGCCACATTCTGGTTGGCCGGCGCGCTCGCATGCGCTCGGGTCGCCCCCGCACCCGCTCCGATACCCGGCCGGATCGTCGAGGTCACGGTCTATCCGGGCCGGGCCATGGTCACGCGCGAGGTCCCGGTCCCGCCCGGCGAGGGGACGATCGAGCTGGTCGTCGCACCGCTCCCTGAGCGGACGATGGAGGACTCGCTCTCCGCCGAGCCGTCCGCCGGCCTTCGCGTGCTGAGCACCCGGTATCGCACGCGACCCGTCGGCGAGGGGCCACGCCCCGAGGTCCGCCAACTGGAAGACCAGCTCGCCCGGCTCGCCGCCGAGGCCGGGCGGCTGCGCAAGGAGATCGCCGTCCGGCAGGACGACCTGCGATACGTCCAGAAGCTGGAGGGCTTCACCGGGGCGACGCTCAACGGCCTGACCGAGAAGGGCCGGCTCGACGTCGAGGCCATCGTCGCGCTCAGCCGGTTCGTGATGGAGACCCGCTCGACGAAGTCGAAGGAAACGACCGACCTGGAGGCTCAGTTGAGCGCCAATGCCGAGGCGGCCGACCTCGCCCGTCGCCAGCTCGGCGAGCAGTCCGCCGGCAAGGTTCGGACCGAGCGCGAGGCCGTGATCGTCGTCCAGCGCACCGGGGGCGCGCAGGGCGTCATCCGGCTGGGGTACCTGGTCGACGCGGCGACCTGGATGCCGCACTATCGGGTCCGGGCGGACAAGGAGCCGGCGTCGCCCGTCCGGCTGGAGTACCTCGCCGCAGTGGTCCAGCAGACTGGCGAGCCGTGGGAGGGCGTCCGCGTGACGCTCTCGAACGCCCCGCCGACGCTCGACGCCGCCCCGCCAGCGATCCGTCCGCTGGAGATCGTGGTCGACGGCACGGTCGACGCAGGCCCAATCGAGGCGTCCGACGATCAATCGCAGCGGCTCGCCGCGGTCCTCGCCCGGCCGATCCCGCTTGCGTTCCCCAACGAGACCCCGCTCAGCGACTTCGTGAAATCGATCCGGGGCGCGACGCGAGGCCCAGCCTTCCCCGAGGGCCTGC
>DAHZZC010000870.1 GCA_027435495.1 Planctomycetales bacterium | reverse complement strand
AGCCGGGCGCTCGACCCCTGGCAGATCAGCACCATCTCACCAACGCCGGCGCCCAGAGTGTCGACCACGACGAAGGTCCGGCCGGTGGACACAAGCCGGTCTCGCTCCTTTTCCTCGACCCGATAAGGCTCGACGGTCAGAAGCTTGTGGCCCGTCATCGAGGCGACTTTCTGAGTCGCCACCACGCTCCCGGTCACCCTCGCGAGAAACATCGTGTCGACAGCCTCGATATCAGGAGACGATTCACCACAGAGGACGCAGAGAGCACAGAGATCGGACAAAAAGAATCATGAATCTTCTCTCTGTAATGACTCTGTGTACTCTGTGCCCACTGTGGTGAATCAATTCGATTCAGCCCTTCGCCTGGAGGATCTCTTTCGACAGCCGGGCGACGACGATCTCTTCATTGGTCGGAACGGTCCAGACCTCGACCCGGGAGCCCGGCGTCGAGACCTTGCGCTCGACCGGACCCGACTCGTTCGCCGAGGGATCGAGCTCGATCCCGAACCAGCCGAGGTCGCGGCAGACGCCCGACCGGATCCTCGACGAGTTCTCGCCGATTCCGCCGGTGAAGACGATGGCGTCGGCCCCGCCCAGTTCGACGAGGAAGGCACCGATGTAATGTCGGATCGACCCGACGAACTGGTCAATCGCCAGTTGAGCGCGGGCGTCGCCAGCCGATGCGGCGGATTCGATGTCGCGCAGGTCACGCGCCCCGCAGAGTCCCTCCAGCCCCGACTGATTCGCGAGGATGTTCAGGATCTCTTCGAGAGTCTTGCCCGTCTCGCGGAGCAAGACCGGCAGAGCGAAGACGTCGAAGTCGCCAACGCGGTTATTATGCGGCAGTCCGGATTGCGGACTCATCCCCAGGCTACACGCCTGCGACTCACCGTTCCGGATCGCGCAGAGGGATGAGCTACCGCCGAGGTGACAGGAGATCACCTTGATGTCCGAGCGGCCCATGAGCTCGGGCATTCTCCATGAGATATAGCGATGGCTCGCCCCATGGACACCCCAGCGACGCACCCCCAGCTCAGTTGCCCAGGCATCGGGGATCGCATACCGCTGATTGGCCTCGGGAATCGTCCGGTGGAAACCCGTCTCGAAGGCCGCGACCAGCGGTAACTTCGGGAATCGCTCACGGAGCATCCGCATGGCACGGGTGTACGGCGGATTATGCGCAGGGGCGACATCAGCGAAGGCCTCCATCGCCGCCAGCACCGACTCGTCGACCACGTGAACCCCGGTGAGGTTCCTCGCGTGGACCGCCTTGAACCCGATCGCCGAGACCTCCGACGCATCGGCCAGAACGCCGATCTCCGGATCCGCAAGCGAGTCGAGGCAGAGCCGAACGGCCTCACCGTGGTCGGCGATCGGCCCGACCTGCTCGCGCTCGCCCCGGGGCGACTTCACGACCGACTTCGCGTTCGGCGAGCCGATCCGCTCGATCGCCCCCCGCGCCAGCACGGGCTCGGCCGGGTCAGACAGATCAAACAGTCGATACTTGAAGCTGGTGCTTCCGAGGTTGGCGACGAGAATCTTCACGGCTCACTGGCCCCCCAGGAAAGCCCGGACGATCGCCGAATCGGGGCGGGGGATCACGTGGGCGGCTCGGAGCTCGCCAACTCGGCCCGCCGCCTCGGCGCCCGCCTCGACGGCGGCCCGCACGCTGCTGACATCGCCACGAATCATCACACTCACCACGCCGCCGTCGAGCTTCAGGACCGAGCCCGCCAGCTCCACGCTCGCTGACTTGAGCATCGCGTCGGTCGCATGGATCAGCGCCACCAGGCCGAACGTCTCGATCAGCCCCAGGGCGTTCCCGTTCATGGTTCCCTCGCTCCCCTCTCAATGTTGGTGCCCGGTCGGCCCGGTCGATTTCCTCTGGCGATGCCGTCGCCCGGGGGATCGCCGATCCCGGATTCCAGATTCCAGATCGCCTTCAAGAAAAGGTTTCCAATCTCTGGAATGGAAATTCTGGAGTCTGTGATCCTGGGATCGTTCCCCTGAGGACCGGATTAGCTGAGGAACGTCCGGATGACCGCCTCGTCCGGCCTCGGGATCACGTGAGCGCTCACCAGTTCGCCGACGCGGCTGGCCGCCTCAGCGCCCGCCTCGACAGCCGCCCGGACACTCCCGACGTCGCCCCGTACCACCGTGGTGACGAACGCCCCGCCGACCTGAACCCGGCCGGCCAGCATCACGTTGGCCGCCTTGAGCATCGCGTCGGTTCCCTCAATCATCCCGACCAGACCCTTGGTCTCGATCAGGCCGAGGGCGTCACCATTGAACCCGTTGCCGCCGATCCGGCCGCCGGCCGCTCGCTGGACTGTCGCCATGGTCTCAGGCTCCGTCGCTCTTGGTGGCCTTGGTGGGGGTCGCCGACGCCGCCTTGGTGAAGCTCAATACACCGCCAAGGTCCTCGTGCGGGCGGGGGATCACCTGCACGCTGACCACCTCGCCAATCCGGCTCGCCGCCGCGGCACCGGCGTCGACCGCCGCCTTCACCGCCGCCACGTCGCCCGCAACGAAGGCCGTCACCAGCCCGCTGCCGATCTTCTCCCATCCGACAAGATCGACGTTCGCCGCCTTGACCATCGCGTCGCTGGCTTCCACCAGCGCCACGAACCCCTTGGTCTCAATCATGCCGAGCGCTTCGAGTGATGCCGAGGCCATGGAAGGCCCTCCCTAGGTCCAATTACCGAAACGTTCCGCCCAGTCCCGTCTACCCCCGTCGCCCGTTTCTCACGCCTTCACGAGCGTGACCTTGCTGGCGTGGGGTAAGTCGCAACAATTCGCCTCATCCGTGTCGATGTGAACTTCCAGCTTCCAGTCAGGATGCGTCCGCACCAGGAGCCCTTCGAGCGTCGAGGGACACGTGCTCTCAACCCGCATGTTCATTCGATCGAGGTGCTTCACTCCGTAATACTCGGCGTCCTTCGGACCCATGTGCACATGCCGCTCAGCCCGGATCACGCCCATTTTTAGCTCGAGCGTTCCCTTCGGACCGACCAGCAAGCACCCCGGCGTCCCCTCGATGTCGCCCGAAAGCCGAACGGGGAGATCGATCCCCAGGCTGATCGCGTCCGTGAACGAGAGTTCCACCTGGCTGAACTTCCGGCAAGGCCCAAGAATCCGGACCCCCGGAATCATGCGCTGCCTCGGCCCAACCACTGCTACCGTCTCGTTCGAGGCGAAGTCGGTCGCCTGGTACAGTCGCTTCATCTCCGTAAGCTGATACCCCCGGCCGAAGAGGACGTCCACATCCTCCTGCGTCAAATGACAGTGACGCGCCGAAATATTCACGACCACCTTCGGCCGGTATTCCTGGCCGACCGAGGCGTGCCCGTTCGACGGAGCCCCCTGCCCCACCTGCTGCCGGAGGATCGCACGCACCAGGCCCTCGACCTGCTCGCGCGTCGGTGATGCCGCCGTCAGGATGCTCATACTACGCCCCCTGGACCGTCATTCCCGCCCGAGACGCCCTCGGCCCGGACCGCCGTGGACGCCGTCCCGTTGTTCTTCCCCGACTCATCCGTCGCGACGTGGACCGTCAGGCCCGCCGTCTCCAGCATCGCCCGATGCTCCGCCGCCACGCCCGAATCAATCACGATCGAGCCAACCTCGTCGAGCCCACAAAGCCTCGCCAGCGCCAGCCGGCCAAACTTGGTGTGGTCGGCCACGATCATCACGTCCTGGCCGCAGGCCATCATCTGCCGCTCGGTCTCGACCAGAAGCAGGTTGGAGTTATAGATCCCGTGCGGCATGATCCCACCGGCGCCGAGGATCGCCGTTCGAACCCGGATCGACTTCATCATCTCAATCGCCTGCGACCCGAGCGCCACACCCGTCCTCGGGTAGACATATCCGCCGATCAGAATCAAATCGGTCTGCTGACTGCTCGCGAGCAACTGTGCAATCGGGAGGCTGTTGGTGACCACCTGCAACCGGCGTCCGACCAGCGCCCTGGCTACCTCAAGCGTCGTCGTTCCCCCGTCGAGCAACACGGTGTCGCCATCTTCGAGGAGACCAGCGGCAGCCTGGCCAATCGCCCGCTTCTCGGAAACCGAGGTCCCGGTCCGCTCTTCGAAGGCCGGCATCGCCCGGACCTCGCCCGCGTAAACCGCCCCACCATGCGTCCGCTTGACCATCCCGGTGATGTCGAGCGCCTCAAGGTCACGCCGGATGGTGCTCTCCGAGACGCCGAGTTCCCGAACCAGCTCGTCCAGGGTCGCGTAACCCTGTCGGCTGATCAGCTCGATTAGTCGTCGCCGTCGCGGTTCTGGCAGCATGCCGACCCTTGATTGAGATCCTGCCCACGACCCGTCAACATTCTCCGCCACAGCCCAACATCTGTCAAGAACCTTCATCGAATATGAAGGATCTCGAAAGGATGCGGAAGGATTTGCCGGTCGATTGGAGCGAGGCCCCCCGGATCGATAGAATGAACTCGTCTAACTGAGGAGGATGGAGCATGCCGGAGCTTCCCGAGGTCGAAACGATGGTCCGCGGTCTGCGCGGGGTCCTGCCTGGCCGTAGGCTCCGTCGGCTCGAAGTCCGCGACCCGAGCCTCTTGCAGGGATGCACCGCAACCTCCCTAATGCGCCGGATGCGCGGTGGCACAGTCGCGGACGTCGGCCGTCGAGGCAAGTGGGTGGTCATTGAGCTCGAGGGCGACGTGGGATTGATCGTCATTCAGCCGAGGATGACAGGAGGATTCTGGCTGATTGAGCCCGATCGACCCGAACACATTCGCCTGTCGTTCCACCTGGAGAAGCCCGACGCGACCATCTGGTATTGCGATGCGAGGCGGCTGGGAAAGGTCTCCTGGTACCAGGATGCCGCCGTCGCCGAAACGGCCTTCGGCCGATCGCACGGGCCCGACGCCCTTCGAATCGATCGCGACGACCTGGCCGGGCGTCTTGCCCGGACCTCGCGCGGGATCAAGCCGACGCTGATGGATCAGAAGGTCCTGGCCGGAATCGGGAATATCTATGCCGACGAAACCCTCCATCGAGCCGGCCTTCACCCCGAGCGGCCCTCGTCATCGCTTTCCGCGGACGAGATCACCCGGCTTCACCGCGCCATCGGCGAGGTTCTGGCCAGGGCGATCGAACTGGAGGGTTCCTCGTTCGACGCCGGATATCGGACCGTTCTCGGCCTCGAAGGTGGTTTCCTGGCCCAGAATTCGGTCTACGGCCGCGAGCATCAACCCTGCCCTTCCTGCGCCCGTCCCATCCGCAAAACCCGGATCGCCGGTCTGATCGGACGCCCGACCTACTATTGCCCGACCTGCCAGGTCATCCCTCCTTCGACATCGCGCTCTCGCTGAGTTCTCTCCCTCAAAAACGGGATCGATTTGCATTTTGCGGATTTTGTATCACAATGGGTGATGGTGGATCAGGCTCGACATCGCTCTTTGACAATCCGGCGGACCATTCCTGGCTTTCGGCGCCGAAGTTCGGCGCCGAAAGCGCCGACGAACACGCCCGAGTTCGGCGCCCTCCCGATCTCGAATTGTGACGAACGAACCCAAACTCCGGGACCGAAGGCGAGAAACGATCTCGAAATCGCGACGAACGAACCCAAACTCCGGGCCCGAGGTCGAAAATCGAGCAAACGAAGCCACGACATTGACGATAATCTGGAAAATGCCGTCGGATTCGATGGTTTGGATGGCTTGGTTTCTACCGGAACGATCGATGAAATGGTCGAGACCCATCGACCGATTTTTGCAGATTTCTGGTCAAGATCGGCTGGCTCGCTCCCATCGGTTTTTTCGGTTTCGGCGGACGCGGCGGCCGGAGGGTTGGTCGGATGGTGGAACGGAGGCGGACCGGTCTCGACCGGCCCGGGATTCGTGGTTAACCTGTTGCGAGGGGGCCATGGAAGGTCACGCAATCCTTTGGGCGCCCGAAAGGGCTGCGTTCGTGACATCCCCTCGATTCGTCGTCGCGTCGGAATGTGGTCCCCGGTCGGCTCGGAGGATCGAGGCTCGTGTCGTATCGCAGCTTCAAGCATCTGCTCGGCGAGACCAGCCTGGAGCGCAAGTGCCGCTTCATCTTCGGTGCGGGGATCTTTGTGCTGGTCGCCACCAGCTTCTCGTGGTATGGCCAGAAAACTGAAAACCTCGTCCGCAAGCAGACGACCCAGAACGCCCGGATGCTCGTCGAATCGGCCTTGATGAACATCCACTACAAGGCGCTTGGGAATCATCTCTTCGAGCCGGTACTCAAGGTTCTGGTCGACGATCTGAAGCCGGCCGACCTTCCCAATTATCAGGCCTGGGTGCTTGATCCTGACAGCCCGACGAACTCCAAGAAGCAGCCGCGCGACGAATTTGAACGTGTGACGCTGGCGAGGTTCATTGAGGCTGCGGCGGCCGGTAAGCCGGGCCATTCTCCGGGAAAGACGCCTGCCTTCGCCAACGGCCTGCCGACCTGGGCCGAGAAGGTCACGCCCGACGGGCAGGAATACCACTACATCCAGGCCGTCTTCTTCAAGCCGAGCTGCCTGATGCCCTGCCACAGCATCACCAATCGGGGCGCCGGGCTCGATGAGGGCGCGGGGCTCGCCGACGATCAGATCATCCTCGACAACCACATGATGAAGCTCGGCCCGGACGGCAAGCAGTACGTCGCGACCCGGCCCGACGATCTTGCCGGGGCGGTGGTGATCAGCCTCCCGATGGCTCAGACCAATAATGCGATCAAGGGGAATCGGGCGATGCTGATCACCTTCGCCCTGGTGACGGTCGTGCTGGCGATGGTTTCCTCGCTGATGATTGTCCGTTACGTGATCGTCAAGCCGGTCAAGCACCTTCGCGACGTCTCCGACGCGATCGCCGCTGGCCGGCTCAACATCCGGAGCCAGATCCAGACCGGCGACGAGTTCGAGGATCTCTCACACGCCTTCAATCGGATGCTCCACAACCTGGTCGCCATGCAGCAGGAGCTTCGCGAGGTCAACAGCGACCTCGACCGCAAGGTTGACGAGCTCGCCCAGGCGAACATGGCCCTTTTCGAGATGAACCGGTTGAAGAGCGACTTCCTCGCGACCATGAGCCATGAGCTCCGAACGCCACTGAACTCGATCATTGGCTTCTCGGAGGTTCTCGCCGGCTCCGACCAGCTCAACGAGCGTCAGCGGCGATATGCGGGGAACATCCAGACCTCGGGCAAGATGCTCCTCTCGATGATCAACGACATCCTCGACCTGGCGAAGATCGAGAGCGGCAAGATGGAGGTCCGCACCGAGGACTTTTCGATCCGGGACGTCTGCGAGGGCCTGACGAACCTCTGCCGGCCCATCGCCGAACGGAAGGGGATCACGCTCGAATGTCGGATCGACGAGGCGATTCCTCTCCTCCGGCAGGATCCGGTCAAGATCCGCCAGATTCTGTACAACCTTCTTTCCAACGCGATCAAGTTCACGCCCGAGGGGGGCCGCGTGACCCTCCGAGCCCGCGCCGAGGGACGATCGGCCGTCCTGGAGGTTGAGGACAACGGAATCGGGATCGCCGAGGAGGAGCGCGAGGTCATCTTCGAGAAGTTCCGCCAGGCCCGGGCACCCGGCCAGGGAGACGACGTTCTGACTCGCGAGCACCAGGGGACCGGCCTGGGCCTCTCGATCGTCCGCGAGCTGACCCGGCTCCTCGGCGGCGACGTCCACCTGGAGAGCGAACCCGGCAAGGGAAGCACCTTCACGATCCGGGTCCCGATGATGCTCTCCGGCAATCGCAAGTTCGAGGTCAACCTCTCTGACGAACGGGTCGACCTGACCAAGGCCCGTCGCGTCGACCCGATGCTCCCACTGCCTCACCTCTCGCTGACTCGGGCTTCGACGCCGGTGGTCTCCGAGCCGGCCGACCCTTATCGATGGCGTCGGCGGAACCCCTCAAAAACCTGATCTCCCCTCATTCCCCATGACGAGCCTTGGGTTTTTTTGCGTTATTTCGTATATGATGATTCGATTGTGTGTGTGGCCCTGGTTCGCATTCCGGGCGGATGCGGGTTAGACTGTCGTCTGGCGGGGCGTATGGGGTGAGGGTCGTCGGGCATTGGGCTCTGGCGTCGACCGAACCAGGGGATGGGGAGCATCGGAGCGAATGAGCAATCCGGGCGAGGGACCAGTCGTCCTCGGGATCGACCTGGGCGGGACGAAGATCCTGGCGGGAGTGGTCGGGGCGGATCACCGCATCCTCGGCCGCGCCAAGCGGCCGACGCCGGCGCGCGAGGGAGGTGCGGCGATCCTCTCGGCGATCCTTGGTTGCATCGACGAGGCGCTGAAGGTCGCCGGGCTCGACCGGAGCGTGATCGCCTCGGCTGGCGTCGGCTCGCCTGGTCCGCTCGACACGGAGACTGGCGTCATTCTCTTCAGTTCAAACCTCAACGTGAAGAACTATCCCCTCGGGCCCGAGCTTTCGAAGGCCCTCGATCGGCCGGTTGTCGTGCAGAACGATGTCCGTGTCGGCGGGTATGCCGAGCACCGCCTGGGGGCTGGCCGCGGCTATGCCAGTATGATCGCGGCGTTCGTCGGGACTGGGATCGGCGGGTGTTACATCCAGCGCGGTGAGATCGTCCGAGGATCGACGTCCAACGCCGGTGAGATCGGGCACGTGATCATCAAGGCTGGTGGCCCGCGGTGCGGCTGCGGTGCCCGCGGATGTCTGGAAGCCCTGGCGAGCAAGACGGCGATCGGCCGTCGGGTGCAGAAGGCGGTTCGCAAGGGTCTGCCGACGGTGCTCGGCGACAAGATGGCGCGAAAGGGGGGTCGGCTCAAGAGCGGCGACCTCGCCGAGGCCGTCGCGGCGAAGGATCTGGTGGCTGTCAAGGAGGTCCACCGGGCCGCCCATTACCTGGGCCTTGGGCTCGGCAGTCTGATCAATGTCCTTGGGCCCGAGATTGTCATCATCGGCGGCGGGGTCGCCGGAGCGCTTGGGCCGTCCTACCTCGACCTGGTTCGGACCGCTGCGCGGTCGCAGGCTCTCACTGACCCCGATGGCCTGATCCGGATCGAGCCGGCCTCGCTCGGCGATGATGCCGGCATCCTGGGCGCCTCACTTCTCGCCCGCGAGAAGTTCGTCACCACCTGACGCCTCGGCCGGGACGACCCGGCAGGTTCCCTTGATTCTGCCGCGCTACTCTGATCGAATGTCTCTCACGAGAGAACGACGCCCCGCCGGGACAAGCCCGGGCCGGGAAAGCAGGGCTGGGGATTGAAGAAGATGGGGTGCTCGGGATGATCGTCGGTGTGCCTCGGGAGATCAAGGCAGATGAGTATCGGGTGGCGATGCTCCCGGTCGGCGTGGAAGAACTGACCCAGGCCGACCACAAGGTACTCATCGAGACAGGAGCCGGGCTCGGCAGCGGGATCGACGATGCCCAGTACCAGGCCGTCGGCGCCTCGATCATTCCGAATGCCGCCGAGGTCTGGGGCTCGTCCGACATGGTCGTCAAGGTGAAGGAGCCGCTCGAGCCCGAATGGGCCCACCTCCGCCCCGAACAGATCCTCTTCACCTATTTCCACTTCGCGGCCGACGAGCGGCTCACCACCGCGATCATCGAGAGTGGGATCACGGCCATCGTCTATGAGACCCTCCGCGACGCCCGAGGCAACCTTCCCCTGCTAACCCCGATGAGCGAGGTCGCCGGCCGGATGAGCATCCAGGAGGGTGCCAAGTACCTGGAGCGTCCCCAGGAAGGGCGAGGCATCCTGCTCGCGGGAGTGCCGGGTGTTGCTCCGGCCGAGGTCGCCATCCTCGGCGGCGGCGTTGTCGGCTCGAACGCGGCCAAGGTCGCCGCCGGACTCGGGGCTACCGTCCGCATCCTCGACGTCAACCTCGACCGCCTTCGCTACCTCGACGACATCATGCCCCCGAACGTCACCACCCTCTACTCCGATCGCCACACGATCCGGGAGTCGATTGAGCGGGCCGATCTTGTCGTGGGGGCCGTTCTGATCACAGGGGCTCGAGCGCCCCGGCTCGTCCACCGTAACGACCTTGCCCGGATGAAGACCGGCTCCGTGATCGTCGACGTCGCGATTGACCAGGGGGGATGCATCGAGACCAGCCGCCCGA
>DAHZZC010000869.1 GCA_027435495.1 Planctomycetales bacterium | reverse complement strand
CGACCTCCGCCCGGGGAAGTTTGGCCTGGGCGCGTTCGAGCCGTTCATCCGGTTCAGCAACGTCTCGATATCGAACCAGGTGTTCACCTCGGGGCTGGCCGACCCGAATCTCTGGACCAACCACGTCAACATGACCGACGTGGGGATGAACTGGTACTTAAACCGCGCGATCAAGATATATTTCGACTGGCAGCATGCGATGTACGGCCAGCCGGTCTATTTTCGGCCCGGTGGGTTCCGTCCGACGAACGACCTTCTCTGGCTCCGATTCCAGTTTTACTTCTGACCGCCGATGCACGGCGACGACGGCGCGGGAGTTGCGGCTCCGGACTCGCTTGACCCTGTCGCGCACGGGGGCCTATCATTTCGGGCAGGAGTCGAGCGATCCCCCGGTGTTGCGGGGGGTCGGATATCGCCGGTCGCCAGGCCGGATTACGCGGGGCCGTTCGATGCGAGTCGACGTCGATTTCCAGGGGTCGAACCTGGAGTTCGAGATTGAGGAAGAGCGGGTGGTCGCCCGGTGGGGCGGGCCTGAAGGGCTCGATCCGTCGGCCGCCTCGTCGGCCATTGCTGGAGCGCTGGAGCATCCCCAGGATTTCCCCGCGTTTCGGCAGATGCTCGTGCCGGGCGACCAGGTCGCGCTGGTGATCGACCCGGGGATCCCGGGGGTCGGAGCGGTCGTTGAGGCCGTGATCGAGGTGCTCGGGCGCGCGGGGGTCGATCGCGAGACGATCACGATCGTCGCGCCGGCCGGGGCCGGGGCAGGCGCCGGCTTATTCCCTGAGGGACGTGTCGAGGTTCATGATCCCGACGACCGATCCCGGATCGCTTATCTCGCCAGCACCCGGGCTGGGCGAAGGGTTTACCTGAATCGGTCGCTGACCGATGCCGACGTCGTCGTGCCGGTCGGCCGGCTCCGCCACAATGTCGACGGCGGGCACCGGGGTCCCTGGAGCCTGCTCTATCCCGGCATGAGCGATCGGTCAACCATGCAGGCGTTCCGCGGCGGAGACGCGGGCGGTTCCGCGGAAGCGCGCCAGCATCGCCACGAGGCCCAGCTTGAAGAGGTGGCCGAGGTGAGCTGGTTGCTCGGCTCTCAGTTCCACGTCGGGATCCTGGAGGCAGCGTCTGGGATGCTGGAGATCATCGCCGGTCGCGACGCTACGGTGCGCGACCGGGGCATTGCCGCGATCGAACGGCACTGGACTATGGAGGCACCCGAGCGCGCTGAACTGGTTGTTGCCGGCGTCGGATTCCGCGAGGACCCGGGCGACCGTCCCGCCACGCTGGAAGATCTGGCCGCCGCGATCGAGACGGCGGCCGGCCTGGTCCGCCGCGGCGGCCGGATGGTGGTTCTTTCGCGTGCCTCCGGGCCGATCGGACCGGCCCTGCAGCGGCTCGCGACCCTCGATGATCCGAGTGAGGCGCCCTCGGCCCTGCGCGAGCTGGAAAGTGCCGAGGATTACCCGATCGCCCGGCGAATCGCCCGTGCCGCTGCCTGGGCCGACCTCTTCGTTGCCAGCGGGCTCGACCCCGACCTTGCCGAGGGGCTCTCGATCGTCCCGATCGAGAAGCCCGAGCAGGCCCGCCGGCTGGCCGCCGCGGCGGGGTCCGTTACCTTCGTCGGGCATGCCGAGATGACGCGGGCGCGGGTACGCGATGAGTGATGACGACATTTTTGGATGCAAATCCTAAAATATCATAGTAAAAATATGTGTAATAAATAGGAAAAACCAAAATTCAAGATTCAAGAAAAAAAGACAGTGGAATCTAGTCGATGGGACATTTGGGGTGGGGGCTCAGCATGCCGTCGAATCCGCGAAGTCACCCGATCGGGTCAAGACCGGCACTGTTCGACCGGAGCGACCGGGCTCGGCTGGAGGTCTCAGGGCCCGATCGTGGGAAGTTTCTTCATAACCTCACCACCAATGAGGTCAGGCGGATGCCCGCTGGCCGAGGCTGCGAGACGTTCGTGACCAGCACGCAGGGGAAGACGCTCGCGTTTGTCCTGCTGCACGCGACCGAGGAGCGGATCCTCGTCCGGTCGGACCCGGGCGGGCTGGAGCTGGCGCTGCCTCATCTGCGCAAGTACGGGATCTTCGACGACGTGACGATCGACGATCGAAGTGATTCCACGTTCGAGTACCATCTGATCGGTGGCGAGGGTCTGTTACAAGGCCCCATGCCTGGGGAAGCGGACAACTCGCACCTTGTCGGCGAGATTGGCGGGCGGGCGGTCCGGATCATCCGCGAGTCGCCAGCCGGGTTTCCCGGGCTGACGATCCTCGGGGATCGCGCCGACGCCGACGCCGTTCGGGCTGCGATTCGGTCGGTCGCGGGCGAGGGCGGGCTCGATGAACCCGGGTTCGGCGATTTCGAGGTACTCCGGATCGAGGCCGGTACACCCGCCTCGGGCCGCGATGTGACCGAGAAGAATTTGCCGCAGGAATTCGCCCGAGACGACCGTGCCATTAGCTTTGTGAAGGGATGTTACCTCGGGCAGGAGACGGTTGCCCGGATTGATGCGCTTGGGCATGTCAATCAGGTTCTGAAGGGGCTCATGCTTGAGCCGGGCGCGGCTGTACCGACTGTCGGCGCGGTTCTGGAAGACCCAGACGGCAAGCGGTCTGGTGTTGTCACATCGTCGGCCTTCTCCCACTGGCGTGGACGGCCCGTTGCGCTGGCGATGGTCCGTAACGCCCAGGCCGCCGCGGGGACGATCCTGCGGCTCGCGGGGAACGACGCGGAGGCGCCGGTCGTTGCGATCGTCGCCGACCTTCCCATGCCACGACAAGCTTGATTCGACCGAACCACCGCGTATGGTTATCCCGGACTTCCGCCGCGGGACATCGGGGGACGATCGGGGCATGGCCTATCCACGTTACGTCTGCATCCACGGGCATTTTTACCAGCCTCCGCGCGAGAACCCCTGGCTCAGCGCCGTTGAGGTTGAAGACTCCGCCGCGCCGTTCCACGACTGGAACGAGCGGATCACTCGCGAGTGCTACGCTCCGAATACCCGCTCGCGGCTCCTCGACGGCGAGGGGCACATCGTCCAGTTGCTCAACAATTACGCCTGGATGAGCTTCAATTTTGGCCCGACCCTCCTCCAGTGGATGGCCGGTCAGGCACCCGAGGTCCACCAGGGGATCGTCGAGGCCGACCGCCTCAGCCGGGAACGCCGCGGTGGGCACGGCAACGCGCTTGCCCAAAATTACAATCATATTATTATGCCGCTGGCAAGTCGGCGTGACAAGCAGACGCAGGTCTCGTGGGGGATCGCGGATTTCCGGCTTCGGTTTGGGCGGAATCCCGAGGGGATGTGGCTTGCCGAGACAGCGGTGGACGTGGAGACGCTGGAGGTTCTGGCCGAGTCGGGAATCCGGTTCACGATCCTGGCGCCCCGCCAGGCGCGTCGGTGGCGAAAGCTTGGCGGCAAGGATTGGGAGGAGATTCCCGATGGGATTGACCCGTCGCGGGCCTACCTCTGCCGGCTTCCGTCCGGTCGATCGATCGTGATCTTCTTCTACGACGCGATTGTCTCGCAGGACGTGGCCTTTCGCCGGTTGCTCGACGACGGCGAGCGATTTCTTGAGCGGATCTTCGAGGGGTTCGACGACCGCCGAGAGCATGCCCAGCTCATGCACCTGGCGACGGACGGCGAATCGTACGGGCACCATCATCCGCACGGCGACATGGCGCTGGCGTATGCCCTGGATCGGCTGGCGCAGTGCCCGGACGTCCGGCTGACGAATTACGGCGAGTTCCTCTCGCACCACCCGCCGGAGTGGGAGGTCGAGATCCACGAGAACAGTTCTTGGAGCTGCGCGCATGGGGTCGAGAGGTGGCGATCGGACTGCGGATGCCGGTTCCGCGGCGACTGGCATCAGCGATGGCGGGGGCCGCTGCGCAAGGCACTCGACGGGCTGAAAGCCCAGCTTGATCACCTTTATACGACCCGGGGCCGGGTCTGCTTTCCCGATCCCTGGGCGGCGCGGGATGCCTACATTCAGGTCATCCTTGCCGACGACCGCGATACGGCGATGGCCTCGTTCCTCCGGAGCCATGCCCATCCCGACCTCGACGAGGTGCAGACCACGGATGCGCTCCGGCTCCTGGAGATGCAGCTCGATTCCATGCTGATGTTTACCTCGTGCGGCTGGTTCCACGACGAGTTGAGCGGGATCGAGACGGTGCAGTGCTTGCAGTATGCCGCCCGGGCGCTGCATCTGGCCGGGCAGTTTGGCCGATCCTTTGAGGAATCGTTCGTGGAGGCGCTGGCCGAGGCCCCGAGCAACGTTCCTCGCTATCGAGACGGCCGGGCGATCTGGGAGCAGCTGGTTCGGCCGGGGGTGGTCGATCTCGACCGGGTGATGGCGCACCAGGCGATTAGCCTGATCTACGGTCGGAGCAACGGCGAGCCGGCGCCTCGGGGTTTTGAGTTCGACGTCGAAACGATCGATACCGAGGTCCGATCGCGAGGGCCGGGCCATCTGGCTGTCGGGGCGATGCGGGTTCGGTCGCTTCGGACCCGGGACCGGGCCGAGGCCCGATTCGTCGCGTTGCACTTCGGCGGGCTCGATTTTCACGTTGTCCTGAATCGCGACCTCGACGATGAGGCGTTTGCGAGGGTGCGGTCCGGGCTGTTCGAGACGTATCGGGCTGGGTCGATGGTTGACGTCGCGATGCTGGTTTCGCGCGACTTCCCCGGTCGGTCGCACCGGCTCGACGATCTATTCCGCGACGAGCAGCGCCGGATTATCGGCATCCTTCTGGAAGACCGGCTGGCCGATTACCGGCGGTCGTTCGAGCGGCTCGCGGACCTTGACGAGGATCTGCTCAACCGGTTAGGGGCGTTGAGCTACCCGATCCCTGGTCCACTGCTCTCGGCGGCGTCGGCGTATCTCGACGGGCACCTGCTCGACGAGATCGGCCGGCTCTCTCGGGGTGAGCCCGGGGCTGCTGAGGCGATTGGACGGCTCTGCGATCGCGGCCGGGCCTGGGGACATCGACCCGGCCGCGAGCTGATCGAGAAGACGCTGGCCG
>DAHZZC010000868.1 GCA_027435495.1 Planctomycetales bacterium | reverse complement strand
AAGTGGTGTGCATCCGGGCGAGGTGGTTTCGATTCTCAGCGGTCCAGCCGCCGGGAGCTGGCGGCGGGTCGCCCACGTTCTGGATTCGACAGCCGTCCTGCTCGACCGGCCCGTCCCAGCGGGGACGGACGCCGTTTCGATCTCGCAGGGATTTGTCGGCCAGGTCTATGAGGGGAACCGGATCGACATCCGGGGCGGTCGCCGTTCCGATAGCCTGGTCCTTCCGGGAAATCACTTCGGACTTCGTGTCGTCGGCAATCATCTGATCGGCGGCGGTCTTGCCTGGCGGATCTACGCGGTTCCGACCGAATCGCCGATGATCTGGGGATGGTCGCACGTTCCTTGCCTGGGGACCGTGATCGAGCGGAACATCCTTGAGGATACCGAGACGGGCGGGCTGCTCGGGGTCGAGCATCATCCGAGTGCAAAGACCAATCGCGGGCGCGTCTACATGAGCGTCGAGCTACGTGACAACGTGGTCCGATGGACGGGCTCCTTCCTGTCGTCTCACCGGGGCTCGACAATGCCCCCCGCGCTGACGCTGGGATTCGCCGGGTCGCTCGATCCCGATGAGTTCCAGGTAACGGCGTCGGGTAATCGCCTGGAGGCACCGGCAGGCCATCGCGATGCGGACAGTCTCGTGATCCATGCGGCTCGTTTCAACGGAAGGAATGTTGTCGAGCGGAAGACGGCACTCTCGGCAATTACTGGCAGCCCTGGCGTTGGGCGTCGCGAGTCCCGCTCCGCTGGAGGGCGGCCCGTTCGATGATCCGCCTGTCGCGGCCGGGTTGCGGCGATCCCCTCGTGGCCTTACACTCTCTCCTTCGAGTTGAGGGTGACGAGGGGTGTCGCCCGGTTGCGCAGAAGGCGGGTGAGGCGTGTCACGAGACCGACGATCGCCACGAATCGCTACGAGACGGACCTATCCCTGGATTGTGGTCGGACTGCTCTGGTTCTGTGGCTTCTTCAACTGCGCCGATCGCCTGGCCCTGAGCGCCGTCTTTCCGCTGCTCGGAGAGGAGTTCGGCATCGGCAATACGGAGAAGGGGACGCTCGGATCGGCGTTCATGCTTCTCTATGCGATCGCTTCGCCGCTGACAGGATACCTGGTGGACCGATACTCGCGCCGATGGCTCGTCGTCGCGGGGTTGGCCGTGTGGAGCCTCGTTTGCGCCGCGACCGGGATGGCCCGCGGCTTCCGGCAACTCGTGTTCTTGCGGGCTGCCGAAGGGCTGGGCGAGGCGTCCTACTTCCCGGCCTCGATGTCGATCCTGGCCGATTACCACGGGCCGTCGACTCGATCACGGGCGATGAGCGTCCATCAGACGAGCGTTTATCTGGGGACGGCTGGAGGCTGGCTCCTGGGCGGCTACCTCGGCGAGGTTGCCGGCTGGCGTGCCCCGTTCTGGGGCCTCGGGCTCGCGGGCCTCGCTTATGCAATGATCCTGGGTCTCGTTCTGGTCGAGCCGAAGCGAGGGTCGCCGTCCGAGCCGGAGACGACGCCCGAGCGGCCTCGCTCTTCGTCCTCGCTCGCCAGCAAGGTCGCGATCATCGCGAGCAACCCGGCGGCGGCGCTGCTGCTGCTCGTTTTCGTCGGAGCGAACTTCGTGGCGGCGGCGCTGCTTGTCTGGCTCCCGTCGATGGTCGGCGAGGCCCTGGGCCTCGGCCTCTCGGGCTCGGCTTTCACCTCGATGCTCTGGGCCCTGGCGAGTGTTCCCGGAGCGGCAATCGGAGGATGGCTGGCCGACCGGGCCGCCTGCCGGTCGGCTGGGGGTCGGATTCGGACCCAGGCCCTCGGTCTTCTGATCGCGGCACCGTTTGTGCTTTTGAGCGGCGGTACGGGCTCCGTGGCCCTGCTGATGATCGCGCTAGTGGGCGCAGGACTCTGCAAGGGGATCTATGACGCCAACATCTTCGCCGCACTCTACGACGTCGTCCCGGTCGAGGACCGAGGGACAGCCGCCGGACTGATGAACACCGTTGGCTGGACCGGAGGCGTGGTGGCGCCGATCGCCGTCGGGCTCGCCTCCGACCGGTTCGGGCTGAGCGTTGCGATCGCCTCAACGGCGGTTGTCTATCTGGCGGTTGGTTCGCTGGCAATCGCCGCGGCGAGGACCGCCGACCGCAAGGCCACGACGGCGGCATGAGACGGTGCCGGCCTGCCCGGCGAGGAGCGACCCGAATTGGATCCATCGGCCGACGCGATGATAAAGCCCCCTGGCCGCTTCGGCTGGGCGGCCCGGGGCGATATCAACGCCTTCTTCGGGCTCATGCTGGATAACGTCGGCGGCATGATCCTGATGGCGAGCTTGCTCGTCGACGGCTTCCGCTTTCCCGCCGGTTTCGTCCTGACAAAAATGATTCCGGGGACAGCGGCCGGTGTTCTCTTCGGCGACCTGATCTTCACGCTGATGGGCCTGCGCCTCGCTCGCCGAACCGGTCGCACCGACGTCACAGCGATGCCGCTCGGGCTGGACACGCCCAGCACCTTTGGGGCGGTCCTCTTCATCATCGGCCCGTCCTTCGTTGAGGCGACCCGGCGCGGGCTCGAACCTGAAGCTGCCGCGCAGCACGCCTGGTTCCTTGGGCTCTCGATTCTGCTGGCTTCGGGTCTCTTCAAGCTCGCCTGTGCCCCGTTTAGTGGGTGGATTCGCACGCTTATTCCTCGGGCAGGATTGCTCGGATCCTTGACAGCGATCGCCCTCGTCCTGATCAGCTTCCTCCCCTTCCTGGACATCGCCGGAGCGCCGATCGCCGGGATGGTGGCCATGGTGGTCGTCCTCACGACGCTGACGGCGCGGTGGAAACTTCCTCGGGAGTTTCCGGGTGCCCTGGCGGCCGTTCTGATCGGCTGCCTTGTTTTCTATCTCGGAAGGCTCCTGGGATGGGGCGGCGAGTCGGTCAATCACCCGCATCCGCTCACGCTCCGAGCGTCGCTTCCCCTCCCAATCGAGGACTGGTGGGGATGGTTCCTGCGGTCCTGGCCCGAGGTTCTCTCGGCGCTCCCCGTGGCGATTCCCTTGGCCCTGGCGACGGTGATCGGAGGGATCGACTGCACCGAAAGCGCCTCGGCCGCTGGTGACGATTATTCAACGAGCCAGATTATCGGCGTCGAGGGGCTGGCGACGATCTTCGCCGGCCTCTTCGGGGGAGTGATTCAGACGACTCCTTACATCGGTCAGCCAGCCTACAAGGCGATGGGAGCCCGGTCCGCTTATACCCTGGCCACCGCTCTCTTCGTGGGTGCCGCGGGAATCTTCGGCTTCTTCGACATCATCTTCCTCGTGATCCCCAAGGCGGTCATCTTTCCGATTCTCCTCTTCATCGGTCTGGAGATCACGGCACAGTCGTTTCAAGCGACACCGGTCCGACATTTCCCCGCTGTGGCACTCGCCTGCGTCCCGGCGCTGGCCTATCTGGCGGTCCTCGCGGTCAATCAGGTCCTGCCAGCGCTTGGCAAGCCCTTCGACGCGATGCCGGCGGAGGTTCAGCGATGGGTGCAAACGGTCGCCGTGATTGCCGGCGGCGGTACGTTCATCCTGACGAGCCTGCTCTGGGCGACGACCCTGGCGCACCTGATCGACGGGCGCATCCGACCGGCCGCCTCGGCGATGGCTCTGGCCGGCTTACTCTCGCTCTTTGGTTTGATTCACTCGCCATTGCCGTCGTCACCGATCGCCATGCCGGGCTGGGTGGTCGAGCAACTCCGAGCGCAGGGCCGATATGATGCGACCGCCAACCAAACACCTTACCATTGGGCGGTCGCCTATCTCCTCTGCGCGGTAATCCTGCGGACGATCGGGAAGATGGGGACTCCGCCCACGGTTCCGAGGGAAGACGCCATCGGCTCCTCGATCCCTTGAAGACGTCCCGGCTTCACCCAAAGAACCCGGAGTTCCTCGCCCGAAAGCACGGTCAGATATAGACGCGGCGCTCGGGGCGTTATACCCTGTTCCCTGGGGATCATCGAGTCAAGGGCCAGGGATATGGCTCTCAGGTGGGTTTCGGCGCGAGAATTGCGGACTGCGTAAGGTGGCGTGGTCCGTCAACTTCGACGCCGAACTCCTCCTCCGACGTACCCCCGCTCTCGATACCTGGCTTAAAAACGCGTCCAGAGCCCTGGAGGAGAGTCGGGGATCGTGTGTCAGTCCACGGGCCATGCGGCGCCGCAAGAGTGTCCGGGGTCGGGCGCCCGCCCGGCCGTTGGGAAGCCCGGATTGTCCGTCCGCCATGCCCTCGAACGAACCGTGAGACCGGGTGGTCATGCGTAAAGGAATCGGCGTGAGTCCTGGTGTTGTGGTCGGCATCGCCCATCGGGTGGAGTCGGTCCTCGGGTCGATCGAGCAGCATCGGCTCGACCACCCCGGCCAGGTTCCATCGGAGCTGGAGCGGTTTGATCGGGCAGTGATCGACTCGGCGGCCGACCTTGAGACGCAGATCCAAAAGGTGGCGCAAGAGCTGGGGGACTCCGAGGCCAACATCTTCAAGGGCCACCTCCAGATCGTCAACGATCCATCGCTGGTCTCGAAGGTGCATGACCTGATCGAGAACCAGCAGATGACCGCCCTCTCGGCGCTGCAGTCGGTGATGCAGACGTACGCGGCGCAGTTCGCCCGGATCGAGCAGGACTACTTTCGCGAGCGGATGAGCGACGTGCGCGACGTGATCCTTCGGATCGGATCGCACCTGACCCGTAAACCCTTCCTGAACGTCAACGGGACGGGTGAGTCTCGCAACGGCGACGAGTCGGTGATCCTGGTCGCGCACGAGATTCTTCCCAGCCAGGCCATGAGCCTCGGCGACCTGCCGATCGCCGGGATTGTCACCGAGGTCGGTGGCTCGACCAGCCACGCCGCAATCCTCGCGCGGAGCCGCGGTATTCCGGCGGTCTCGGGCGTCGAGGGGGTCATGACCGAGGTCGAGAGCGGCGACCTGATGATCGTCGACGGTCGCGACGGCATGGTCATCCTCCGGCCAGACCAGGAGGCGACCTCGGCTTATCGGAAAGTCCAGCGCGAGTTTTTCAACATCAAGGATCGGCTCGTTGCCAACCGCGACCAGCCGGCTCTCAGTGCCGACGGCACCCGGGTCGAGTTGCTGGCGAACATCAATAACCTGGCCGATGCCCAGGCGTCCCAGAAGGTCGGTGCCTCGGGCGTCGGCCTGTTCCGGACCGAGTACCTGTTCCTCACGCACCCCGACGTCCCGGGCGAGGAAGAACAGTACGAATATTATCGCCAGATCATCCTGAACTCACCCGGCCAGTCCGTGACCATCCGGACCCTCGATCTCGGCGGCGATAAGACCGTCCCGTATCTCGGCCGCCGGAGCGAGCCCAATCCGTTCATGGGATGGCGCTCGACCCGGATCTTCTTCGAGAACTCGAAGCTGTTCGTGACCCAGATCCGGGCGATCCTCCGCGCCAGCCGGCATGGACACGTCTCCCTGCTCTTCCCGATGATCACGACGCTCGAAGAATTGCTTTACCTGAACAAACTGGTTAAGGAGACGCGTAACAACCTCCGGCGCGAGGGTGTTCCGTTCGGCGAGGACGTCAAGACGGGCGTGATGGTCGAGGTCCCAGCGGCAGCAATCTGCATCGATGCGATCCTCCGAGAGACGGACTTCATCTCCATCGGGTCGAATGACCTGATCCAGTATCTCGTTGCCGCCGATCGCGACAATCCAAAAGTGGCCCACCTATGCGAGTCGCTCAATCCGGCGATTTTCCGCGTGCTCCAAATGATTCTCGCGGCCTGCCAGCGGACCGGAACTCCCGTGACCCTC
>DAHZZC010000867.1 GCA_027435495.1 Planctomycetales bacterium | reverse complement strand
TCCTGCCCCGGGCGGCCCGCGAATGCTTCAAGTGGCTCCTGTGCCCTGTCCAGGACGACCCCACGACATCCCGGCCGGTCGTCGAGTCGTTCGCGCTGAACACGACGAGCAGTCACGCTCCTGATGAGGTCGAGCGAGTCTGTCGCGAGAACGAGCTGGTGATCGACACGTGGTCGCCGATCCATCTCCGGTCGAAGCTCAAGGAACTCTACTGGAAGGGCGGCAAGACGGCGGTCGGGGCGATGACGTTCTGGGAAGACTCGCTCAGGTACCTCTACCTGCCCAGGCTCAAGAACCGGCACTCGCTCGCCCAGGCGATCCGGACGGGCGCGGCCTCCAGGGACTTCTTCGGGACGGCCCTCGGACAGAGCGGAGCGAGCTACGAGGGCTTCCACCTCGGAGACGGCAGCGCCCCGTTGGATGACACGCTGCTGCTCATCGAGCCCGAAGCCGCCAGGCAGTACAAAGCGAGCCTCGAGAAGGTTGATGACGGGGAAAAGATCGGGACGGACGGCGGCACCGGGCGCACGGCCGCCGAGGAGATATTCGGGACCGGGACCGGCGGTCAGACGGGGACCATCACGGACGGGACGGGCGATGGGATCAGGCCCAACGGCGAGACTCCTCCCGCGAAATCCAGGTCTTTTCACGGTTCGATCCAGATCACTCCGTCAAGCGCCAAGGTGCGTCTCGTGGATGTCGCCGAGGAGATCATCAGCATCCTCGCAGGCGACCCGAACGCCTCGATCAAGATCACCCTTGAGATCAACGCCGAGTTCCCCGGCGGAGTCTCCGACCCGATCAAGCGAGCCGTGAGCGAGAACGCCACGAGCCTTGGATTCAAGACGAAGTCCTGGGAGTAGTCTGATCTCGGAAGGCTCTGGGTGGGATCAAGGGGCGGATCTTGCTCCGATTCAGGCATTATGGGGCCTTCTGGACGACCGGATCGACGGCGATGGCGAGACGCTCCCGCGGGTCGGCATCGCGTTCGCCTCTCGACGGAGAGACCGAGCTCCCAACGGACCCTTTTTCGGATCGGCCGCGTCCGTCGCGCCGATAATGTTTCCATGAACGACGATTACGGCGGACTCCTGAAGGTCACGGAATCCGGCTTCTGGTGCGAGGCGGGCGGGTTCTTCGTCGACCCCTGGCGGTCCGTCGATCGGGCCGTGATCACCCACGCACACGCCGATCACCTGGCCTGGGGATGCGGACGCTATCTCGTCGCCCGGGACGGTCTGGCCGTCGCCCGGGTCCGACTCGGAGAATCGGCCACGATCGACGCCGTCGATTACGGCGCGCCGGTGGACCTCGGCGGCGTGAAGGTTTCGCTGCACCCGGCGGGGCACATCCTCGGATCAGCACAGGTCCGGGTCGAACATCGCGGGCGGGTCTGGGTCGCGTCGGGAGATTACAAGATCGAGCCCGACGTGACTTGCCGGACATTCGAGCCAGTACAATGTCACGTGTTTATCAGTGAATGTACATTTGGACTGCCGATTTACCGGTGGCGACCTCGTCGGGAGGTACTGGATTCGATTGTGGCCTGGTGGCAAGGGAATTGTGAGTCGGGCCGTTCAAGTATTCTTTATGCGTACTCGCTGGGCAAGGCTCAAAGAGTCCTGGGAGGTCTCGTGGAGTCTCGAATCGACCTTCCCGGTCCGATCTACACTCACGGGGCTGTCGAGGCGATGAACGCCGCCTATCGGCGGTCGGGGGTGGTTCTTCCGCCGACGATTCCGGCCCGATCGGCTGGGGCTGGCGGGCGTTTTGAGGGCGTTGGGGCGCTGATAGTGGCGCCTCCGTCGGCGGCCGGGTCGCCGTGGGTCCGGCGGTTTGGGGAGGCTTCATCGGCGTTCGTCTCGGGATGGATGCGAATACGGGGCGCCCGGAGGCGGCGGTCGGTTGACCGTGGTTTTGTCCTCTCCGATCATGTCGACTGGCCTGGGCTTCTCTCGGCGATCGATGCCACCGGCGCGGAATCGGTCTGGCTGACCCACGGCTATACGGCGGTCGTTGCCCGGTGGCTCCGCGACCGGGGGCGTGACGCCCGGCCGGTGGCCACCCGGTACGAGGGCGAGGTTGAGGGGGCGTCAGGCGACGAGCCGGACGCCGACCGCGACATCCCTGTTTCGATCGATCCGTCAGGAGGTCCGGCGATTGACTGAGGAACGCGCGCCGGTTGTGTTGATGGCTCACCAGTTCAGGGCGCCGAGGACCCGGTTGGTCATATCGATTGCGAAGGGCGGGCCAGTCTCCGACTCGGCCCTTGCATTGCTATCCGGGCGTCGCCCCATCCGCCTTCGATCGCGAGGGCCGGTCTCCCGGCCCGAAGAGGCGATGCGATCCGGCGCGGCGCGGGCCGGTTCGCCTTCTTCCGATCGATCTCCCCACCGAGAATACGT
>DAHZZC010000866.1 GCA_027435495.1 Planctomycetales bacterium | reverse complement strand
CACCTGGCCGGCCAGTGCGACCGGGCCATCGGGGCGTTTTTGAAGGATCTGAAGCAGCGCGGGATGCTGGAAGACACGCTCGTGATGTGGGGTGGCGAGTTCGGCCGGACGCCGACCGTCGAGCTACCCACCCCCGGCTCGAACCAGGGGAAGATGAACGGCCGCGACCACAATCACCACGGCTTCACGATGTGGCTGGCCGGCGGCGGCGTGAAGGGGGGCCATATCCACGGCGCCACCGACGAGATCGGCTTCCAGGCCGTGGAGGACAAGGTCCACGTCCACGACCTGCACGCGACGGTGCTTCGCCTCCTCGGCTTCGACCACGAGCGGTTCACCTACCGATACGCCGGCCGCGACTTCCGGTTGACCGACATCCACGGCAAGGTGGTCGAGGGAATTATTGCCTGAGCGGACATTCGTTGGGAGAGGCAGAGGGCTGGCGTTGCACCAGCTTCCGCCGCCAGAAGCCTCTAACCCGCATTTTACTTATCCGTCTGTATCACCAGGTGCACGCGCAGGCGCCCCTGACAGGCGGAAAACCGGAGCGATGATCGGTGAAAGGCCCATTCTTAAACTCGTATTTTGAAGATATTCGCGCCAGTAGGGCCAGGCATTATAAACACCATTGACAGCAGCGAAAGCGTTAAGGTTTGCGTCCTCAATTCCTTCTAGTGAGGTGATGGAATAGACTAGAACGAATGTTGCTTCAATCAAGAGAGCAGGATCACTCTCGTCCTCTCGATTACGAACAGAACTGACGAGAAACGAAATCGTCACTGATATAGAATCATCATGCTTCTCAACACCGAGTGGTTCGGTCTTGATCCTCAGGGCGTTCCCAGAATCATCAAACTGATGGTCTGGAGCCCGTTTGAGCCGAGACTCCACCATTAGGACGTTTTGGATTTGGACTCGCTCTGATACTGGGATCGCGAGTCCAATCTCGATATTAGTGGATGGCGCGGTATGAGTCTCTGACATCATCCAACGAGTCTCATGTCTGGTGGAGGAGATAAAGCCATCTGCCCGGGTTCGGAGGAGTTCTTAGCAAATGAAGGCATGGATTTAACATAAGTCCAAGCAATAACATTGGCCTTTTTCAATTCAGTTTGGGATTCCGCCGTCATGCCTGTAATAGGCGGGATGACCTGCGCCCCATGCTGAGAAGGCACGCCCAGAAGCCGACGGAATTCCTCGACCTCGAAGAAACCGAGCAACAGCTTATCCATGCAACGCTGCTGGATCTGGGCTCCTGTCTCCCAGCGTGAGAGCGTCCCCTCGGCAACCTGGAGGTAGTGGGCCATCTCCTTCTGGGTCAGGCCGAGCCTCTCCCGACGTGTGCGGATCTCCTCCGGCCGCATCAGTCCGACGACCTCTCGGAGCCGATCGCTGAGGCGGCGGAGGGCGGGGTTGGGAAGGGCGACGAAGCCACAGCCTCGGCAACGTACCACGTCCAGGTTGGTCACGCGGACCTCGTAGGGACGTCCGTCATGATCCATCGACGTGGTGTACTCGCCGAGGGTTTCGGAGTATACCTCGCGATGACCGCAGCTCTCGCATTTCCAGGGAAAGGGCTTCATGTTCAAACGCCGTCCTTGTGGGCGCTGACGATGTGGACGACGGGATTGTCCGGATCGTCGTCGAAGAGGGTCATCTTCACATAGAGACGCCCGGGGATACCGTCGAGTATCAGGAAAACCCGATAGTGGAAGCCACGCTCCCGGCCAGGATCCGCTTCATTCACCTGTTCGATGACTCCGCCCTGGCTTACGCACTCAATCGTAAGATCCCTCACCCCTTCTGGAGTCAGGCCCAGGACTGCGAGCGCATCAGAAGCTCCCCTGCTCGATCGTCTGATCCCGATTGGATCGGAAATGTGAGGCGGTCCGGCTGCCGTCATCCGCCAGACTCGGACAGGTGCAGACGGAGAATCCGACGCAGCTCCTCGATCGTCAGAGGATCGTCCTGGAGGAAGTGCATTCGGTCGATGATCGTCTCGGAGGCGGCCCACTCGACGTGCGAACTGCCGTACGGGACGACGCCGTCGGAACTCTCGTCCAGCGGGCGTCGGCCAACCCGGCCGATGATCGAGTGGGCCTCGACCCAGGGCGCCCTCGGCAGGCGGTCGATCGCCAGTAGGTAAGGATTTTCAAACGTCAACTCGTCGATGCTTGACGGGACGCCCTTGAGGAACTCGGGGGTGAAGAACTCGGGCGGGTTGGCGGCGATCAGCGCGGCGTGGGCCTCGGCGAGCGGGCCGGGGATGCGGATCAGGCGGTCGCCGAGTCGGCCGATCAGCTCGCTTCCCAGCCGGCTCCCGCGATGCGGCGTGGCGATGAAGACCACCCTGCGGACAAACCCTAACGGCTGGAAGAAGAAGACCCGACCGAGCAGGTCGCGGTGCTCGGGGCTGGCCGACATCCGCTCGAAGGGCTCTCGGCTGTTGAGCGACCAGAGATCCTGGCCGCTCTCGGTGATCAGGAGCTTCGAGAGCAGGCCCCCCATGCTGTGGCCGACCAGGACCATCCGATCGAAGGCCGGATCCGCGCCGGAGGGGTCGACCGTGGCTCGCGCCTCGATCAGCTCGCGCCGGAGGTCAGCCGCCGAGAGGAGGAACGGGATGCCGGTTGGGTACATGTAAATCCAGAACTGATACCGGGCCCTTAGCTCGGGGTCGCCGCGTAGCTCGTTGACCACCCGCCCCCAGGCGAGCGGGCTGGAGCCCAGTCCGTGGATGAGGACGACGGGGATTTTTCCCGGCTCGTAGGGTTGGAGCATGTGCAGACCCGTCGCGCGGGCCACGCTTTGAGGGGTAAACAGCGAGAGCCGCTCGTAGAGCGAAAGCCGGCCTCGGGCGAAGTGGTAGGCGGTCGGCGTGGTGAGGTCGGCCGCCATCGTCAGGGGCCCACCGACAGTGTCGACCTGGCCGAAGCGGAGCGGGTCGTGCAGTTCGAGCAGGGGGACCATCGGCGACGCCCCGGGCCCGCTGAACCGGAGGATCGCCGTGACGGGGTAGACCTCGAAATACGGAGAGAATCGTTCGGGCCCGCGTCGGCGTGAGGAGGGTTCCGCGGGCTTGTGTCGGACGGCGATCAGAGGGACGCCGAGCCCATGGGCGCCGTAGAAGTTCGCCATCCCACACGAGACAAAGTCGCCCGAGAATCGAATCTCGTCGAACCGGTCCGGGTCCCAGACCGAGGCGTCCTGGCGGACCGCGAGGTGGACGCCCTGCTCTTCCAGCTTGTGGAACCAGTCCGGTCCGAACCGGAAGCGATGGCCGCCGGCCAATCGGAGGAAGCGGTCAAGGGCACGGTTGTAGATCGCGACGGCGCGGCCTCGATCGGGCGAGGCCGGGTCGTCGATCGCCCGCCAGGCCATTTCCATCGATTGCGCGTAGAGCCGGATCGCCTTGTCTCGCGAGAAGACCTCGCGGTGGCGGGCCTCCTCCAGATCGACCCCAGCGCAGAGGACCTGCGGATCGTCGCCAGTGACCCAGGTCGGGCCGAGGTCGCGGGGATGACCCAGTGGGTGCTCGTCCAGAACGTGCCGGACAGCCCGGGCCGCCGTCTCGGGCCGGACCTCGACCACCTTCACCCGGGCGCAGCCGATGCACCAGCCGGTAGAGATAAGGGCGATGAGGGCCATCCCCACCGCCTGCGCCGGCCGTCGCATGCGGCTCCTCCCTCGAGCGCGGTCTCGTACCCGGACTCCGGCTGGAAGGAATACTCGATTCGCCCAGGATCGACAAGCCCAGCCGCCCCAGGCCCCTTGACGCGGGCGGCCGGCTCGTTCATGTTCGAGGCAACCTGGCACGACCTCGGCGACTCCCAGGAGGCACCCGGCGTTGCATCGCGAGTACGACCCCACGCAGATGGCGATCGGCCATCAACACGATCATCACGACCACTATCACCACGATCACGACCCCGAGGCCGAGCGCAGGGTCCTGGTTGCGACGACGACCGTGGTTGGGTTCTTCCTCGGCCTGGACCTCTTCCAGTCGGCCACGGGGACGGCGATCGGGCTACCGTTGGGCCTTGAGCCGGCCCGGGTCGCCGCGCTGATTGGGGGAGGCCGGATCGTCTACCTGGCGATCGCCGCGATGCTCGAAGGACGGATCGGCGCCGACATCGCGCTGGCGATCGCCTGCCTCGCCGCCGCGATTCTGGGGGAATGGTTCGTCGCGGCGGAGGTCGTCTTCATCGCGATGGTCGGCGAGTGCCTGGAGGCCCTCACGTTCGATCGCGCCCAGCGAGCCATTCAAAAGCTGCTGGACCTGCGCCCGAGGACGGCGCGTCTCCTTCGCGACGGGGAGGAAGTCGAGGTCGACGCGGCCTCGGTTGCGGTCGGGGACATGCTGGTCGTCCGACCCGGCGACCGGATCGCGGCCGATGGCCCGGTGATCGAGGGGCGGTCGGCCGTCGACCAGTCGATCCTGACCGGCGAGAGCATGCCCGTCGACAAGGGACCAGGCGACCCGGTCTATACCGGAACGTTCAACCAGTTCGGCCGGCTGACGGTCCGGGCCGATCGGGTTGGGATGGAGACGACCCTCGGGCGGGTGATCAAGCTACTGGCCGAGGCCCAGTCGAAGCGGTCGCCGCTGGAGCGTGCCGCCGATCGATACGCCCGGCTGTTCCTTCCCGCGGTCCTGACCGCGACGGCGATCGTCTTCGTGCTGACGAACGCGGCGGGCCTCTGGCAGAGGATGCGGGGCGAGCCGGCGCCTTCGATCGATGCGATGCCGGCGCTTGCGGTGCTGGTGGTCGCCTGCCCGTGCGCGCTGGTCCTGGCGACGCCGGCCGCGGTCCTCGCCGCGACCGCCCGCCTGGCGCGTCGAGGCGTTCTGGTGAAGGGAGGCGCCGCGATCGAGCGCCTGGCTCGCGCCGATGCCTTCGCGTTTGACAAGACCGGAACCCTCACCGAAGGCCGCCCCGAGCCCGGCGACATCCTCGCGTTCGAGGGCGACGAGTCGGAAGTTCTCCGGCTGGCTGCCGCCGCCGAGCGGGGGAGCGAGCATCCGCTCGCCCGGCTCGTCGTCGCCGAGGCCGATCGTCGCGGGATCGGGTTCACCGAGGTGGTCGACTTTCGCGCCCATCCCGGCGCCGGTGTCTCGGCGACGCTCCGCGACGATGGACGGCCCCTGCTCGTCGGCAACCTTCGGTTGATTCGGGAGCGCGGGATCGAGACGGCCGGCGCGGTCGAGTCGGCGCTCAGCGCACTCGACGACGACGGCCAGACGGTCCTCCTCGTCGCGGTCGACGGGCGGATGCTCGGCGCGATCGGGGCGAGGGACAGGGTCCGTCCCGAGGCGCACGATGTGATCCACGATTTGAAACACCTCGGCCTGAAGGATCTGACCATCCTGACGGGCGACCGTCCCGCGGCGGCGCGGCGGGTGGCGAAGAAGGTCCACATCAAGGCGGTCGAGGCCGAACTGACTCCCGCCGACAAGGCCGACTGGGTCCGTCGTCGGCGCGACGAGGGGAAGATCGTCGCGATGATCGGCGACGGGATCAACGACGCGCCGGCGCTCGCCGGCGCGGACGTCGGCCTGGCGCTCGGCGGAGTGGGGTCGGACATCGCCGCGGAGGCGGGCTCGATCGTCCTGATGGGCGATCCGCTCGAACCATTGCCCGGCGCGATCCGGCTGGCGCGGCAGACAGTGGCGATCATCCGCCAGAACATCCTGATCTTCGCGTTCGGGCTGAACGGCCTGGCGGTGCTGCTGGCGGGACTTCGGATTCTGGGACCGGTCTCCGCGGCGATCTTCCACCAGATCGGCTCGCTGCTGGTCCTGCTCAACGCGATGCGATTGCTCGGCTTCGAACGGTGGGGCGAGCTACCAGGCGCCCGGGCGGCGGGGTCGATGCTGGCGGCCTGCCGGCGATGCCGTCCCTCGTCGGCGATTGGCTGGGCGTCGGGGCATCCGCGGACGATCGCGGCCGGATCGGCGGTGATTCTGGCCGCGTCTTACCTGACCTCCGGAATCGTCGCGATCCAGACCGGACAGGTCGGCATCCTTCAGCGATGGGGACGCCATGCCCCCCCCCTGCTCCGCCCGGGTCTGCACGTCCGATGGCCCTGGCCCTGCGAGACGGTCACGCTCGTCGAACCGGACGTCGTCCGCGTGGCGAGGGTCGGTCTCTCGGCGCCCGCCAGTGCCAGCGAGGCCACGCGCCCGATCGCCTGGAACGCGACCCACGGCGCCCGACGCGCCGATGATGCTCTGTTCCTCACAGGTGATGAAGGGTTCGTGGAACTCGCGGCGGTGGTCGAGTATCGCCTGACCGAATCCGGAGCCCCGGCGCTCGTATTTGGGGTGTCGGCGGTCGAGCCGATGGTGCAGTCGGCGGCGGAAGGGATCTTCCGCGAGGCGGTCGGAAGGACACCGCTCGAATCGATCCTGGTTGCCGACCGTCGCGGCTTCGAGGAGCAGGTCGAGACGTCGCTCCAGTCGCGGCTCCTGGCGATCGGGTTGCCTGTGGAGGTCGACCGGGCGCGGGTTGTGGATGCCCACCCACCGCGTGAGGTGGTCCCGGCGTATCGCGACACCTCGGCGGCGGTCTCCGATGTCGAGCGTTACCGGAACGACGCCCAGGCGTACGCGGATGATCGGCGATGGGCCTCGCAGGCCGAGGCCGACGCGATCCGGCAGTCGGCGCGATCGCGATCGTACGAGGTCGCGAGCCGGGCGAACGGGGCGAGCCGGGCGTTCCGGGCGAGATCGGCCGCGCACGCTGGGGCGCCCGAATTGACCGAGTTCCGACTGCTCTGGGAGTCGTTCGCCTCGGCCTTCGTGGGGCGGCCAAAGCTGATCCTCGACCCCCGCGCGGGCGGACGCCGGCACCTCTGGATGGCCGATCCCGGGCAGTTCGCCGCCGCGCCGATCACCCCGCCGGTGCCCGAGGGAGAACCGGACGA
>DAHZZC010000865.1 GCA_027435495.1 Planctomycetales bacterium | reverse complement strand
GAGAAATGGGCCGAGATGCTCCAGATCCTCAAGGACATCTCCGGCAACCGGATGCCCTCGGTAGCCGACCTGCTCAGGGAGGCCGCCCAGGCACCCGCCGTCGCCGGTAAGCCGCAGAAGGGCGGAGGTCAGGGGAACGGTACGAAGTCGCCGACGACCATTGATCCGACGCCGAAGCTCGCCTCGACCTCGCAGAAGTCGGGCAAGCCGAACCCAATGGCCGGCCAGGTCCGGGCCTCGGGCTCGGGCAAGCCCGGCGAGGAGCAGCCCGGCGAGAACGAGCCCCAATCGACGATCCCGCGGATCGCCGACATGGAGTCGTCGCAGAACTCGCCGCCCGAGAAGATGCCGGACGGCAAGACCCCGCCCAGTACGCCCGGCAACCCGCCCCAGCGACTGCCGGTGACGACCGTGATGGGCAAGCCGAAGGACACGCCGCCCCCACCCGAAACGCCGGCCGGCGAGAAGATGGAGGAGGCCGTCCGCCAGCAGCGCGACCTGCTCGCCGAGTTCGAGAAGATCGCCGACGAGCTGAATCGCGTCCTCGCCAATCTTGAAGGAAGCACCCTGGTCAAGCGGCTCAAGGCCGCGGCCCGGCTCCAGTACAAGATCGGCGGCCGGCTTGGTGACGGGATCGACGCGACCTTCGGCGTCGCCACCCACAAGATCGGCGACGGGCCCGACAAGGTCCTCCGCGAGCTCTCCGAGCAGGAGGCGAAGGCCGGCCACGAGGTCTCGCTCATCATGGACGACATCCAGTCGTACTTCGATCGCCGGCAGTTCCTCCGGTTCCAGACCGTCCTTGACGAGATGCGGAAGCAGGATGTCATCGGGAGCCTCCGGGCGCTCGGCGACGACCTCAAGAAAGAGAACGGGCTTTCGATCGCTCAGTGCGATTTCTGGTCCGATTCACTCGACCGATGGGCCGAGGACCTGGTCGATCCTGCCTCGGGCGGTACGTGACCAGGCAGCAAATCGCGCGGCAGTTTGCCGCCCTCGCTGATCCTGGAAGCCATGCAGATTCTGGAAGCCGAAGTCAACCTCCGCGAGGAGACTCGCGTGGCCGAACAGGCAAAGCCGGCCGTCAAGCCGGAAGATCACGGGAAACAGGCGAACAAGCTCGCTGGATCGCAGTCCGAGATCCAGCAGCGGACCGAGACCCTCACGCAGCACATCCGAGAACTGCCCGACAGCGAGAACGAGTTCCCGAAGGAAATCGAGCTTCTGACCCGGGTGGCCAATGTGATGGGCGAGGCGTCGGGCATCCTCGCCCGACCCGAGACCGGCCGCCCCGCCATCGGCGCCGAGACCGAGGCAATCGAGCTACTGCTGATGTCGAGGCGGATCAACCCCAAGGGCGGCGGAGGTGGAGGCGGCAACAGCCCCGGCGGCGGCGGCAAGGGATCTACTGTCGACTCAGCGCTGGCTCTGATCGGCGGCGGCGCCAATGAAAAGGAGGTCCGCGAGGACCGCGGGATCGCCCAGGCGACCGGCGAGTCCGGGCCGGCCCTCCCTGAGGAGTTCCGCACCGGCCTCGACGCGTATTTTAACCGGCTGGAGAAGGGGACGAAGTGATCCCGCGCCCGCCGGCCGGCACGATCGCTGCGATGGCGGGACGGCCCAGCGAATGCCACGAACCGAGGAGCGACCCACCATGTTGCGCACCATCGCCCGATGGGTCAGCGTCGGCCTGCTCCTCGCCTCGCCCGCGAGGGCTCAGGACGCGAAGGACGCACCTCAGAAGGACGACCGGATCGTCAACGGCGGCGTCCAGCCCATGGTGATCCCCCAGTTTGACCCCACACCGTTCGTCTTCGGCGGCTCGAAGCCTGAGGATGTCCGCAAGAAGTTTGAGGAGGCGCTCGCTCAGGAGATCCGCCTTGTCGATCGGAAATATGAGCTAACGGCCGCCCAGCAGAAAAAGCTCAAGCTCGCCGGCGGGCACGACATCAAGCGGTTCTTCGACGAGGTCGAGGAGATCAAGTCCGACTACGCCCGGTCGAATGGTGACTGGAACAAGATCAGCCAGCGAGTCTTCCGGCTTCAGCGGGCCACGAACCAGCCGCACGTCGAAATCCTCGGCGAGGGCTCGATGTTCGCCAAGACGTTGCGGAAGGTGCCAACCGCCGAGCAGGTTGCCCGGCAGGCGAAGGTGCAGTATCGGGATCGGGTGTACTGGGCGGCCTGCCTGCTCAGCAACCGGCTCGCCCTCAGCGAGGACCAGCGCAAAGCGCTGGTCGACCTGGTCGTCGAGCAAACGCCACCACTAGGCCGATACGGCGATTCCGACTACGACGCGATCCTGTACCAGATCTCGCGAGTGCCTCGCGAAAAGCTCGTCGCGTTCCTCGACGATGCGCAGTATCGGGGCCTGACGATCCGTTTTGAGCAGGCCAAACGGATGGAAGCCGTCCTGTTCTCCGAGGGCTACCTGACCCCCGAGGAGCCAAAACGATGAGCCGCCGACATCTCCGAACGGCCCTCGCCCTCGGAGTGGCCGCTGTGGTCGTCACCTCGGCGATCGCGATCGGCGGGCCGCCCCAGCAGGGCGAGACGACGGTCGTGGTGCAGAAGGTCGAGGT